>NZ_JBYUWC010000006.1:0-275370 GCF_058137865.1 Erwinia sp. 009765445 | reverse complement strand
TCAAATCCTTCACGCTTAACACCTGATAAAACTTTTAAAGTGGTGGGTCGTGCAGGATTCGAACCTGCGACCAATTGATTAAAAGTCAACTGCTCTACCAACTGAGCTAACGACCCACTTTTGCGCTGTCAGAATGTTTTAACATATGTCCCGGCAACGGCGGCATATATTACTGATTTGACGTTTCAGCGCAACCACTATTTTCAGATAACTTGTTCAACTGCCTGACTTTCACCCGACCGGACCAGAAATCATTCGATAACTGGTCAAAGTACGTCACTTACAGCGCGGCAGCGCGTTTTTGCGCCTGTTTTGCTGCATCGGTGTTTGGGTACTGTTTGACCACCTGCTGGAAGACGGCTTTCGCTTTCGCGCTGTCACCTTTCTCCTGCATGATCACCCCAACCTTATACAGCGCATCGGCACTTTTCGGTGACTTTGGATAATTTTTAACCACAGTGGCAAAATAATAGGCCGCGTCGTCTTTTTTGCCTTTGTTGTAATTCAACTGACCCAGCCAGTAATTCGCGTTCGGCTGGTAGGTTGAATCCGGGTATTTCTTCACAAAGGCCTGAAAAGCGGTGATAGCCTGCTCATTCTGCTTTTTCTCCAGCACCAGAGCCACAGCCGCATTGTAATCGGTGTTAGCGTCACCGCTCTGCACCGGTGCAGAACTGTTACTGGCTGCTGCTGAGTTATCAGCCGCTCCAGCAGCAGCACCCGCAGCGGCGGCGTCACCACCGGCAGCGGGCGCACTGGCATTACTGCCGCTGCTGAGGCTGTCAATCTGCTGATAGAGACCTTTCTGGCGCTCGGTGACCTGATTCAGCTGATACTGGTTTTCCTGAATCTGTCCACGGAGAGAGTCGATATCGCGCTGAGTGTCGGAGAGCTGCTGCTGAAGTTGCTGAAGAAGTTGCCCCTGAGCATTAGAAATGCGCTCAAGAGTGGTGACACGGTCTTCGACCGAGCCTGAGCCAACGTTACTGATTGACGCCTGGGCATTAGCGGCCCAGGGGGCCGCTACGCCAACCAGTAACGACAGACCCAACAAGTGAAGTCTGAAGTTACTAATCATGTGATTCTCTTAGTATACCAGTACGGCACGACGGTTTTTGGCGTAAGCCGCTTCGTCGTGACCCAGTACAGCTGGCTTCTCTTTACCGTAAGAAACGATAGAGATCTGGTCAGCAGAAACACCTTTACCCTGCAGGTACATTTTAACTGCAGTAGCACGACGCTCGCCCAGGGCGATGTTGTACTCTGGCGTACCGCGCTCATCCGCGTGACCTTCAACAGTCACTTTGTAAGATGGGTTGTTACGCAGGAAGGTGGCGTGCGCGTCCAGCATCTGAGCGAACTCAGACTGGATGTCGTACTTGTCCAGGCCAAAGTAAACGATGTTGTTTTTCTGCAGTTCCTGCATCTGCAGGCGAGCCTGCTCGTCAGAAGACATGTTACCGCTGTTCATGCCGCTGTTTGCAGAACCATCGCCCATACCGTTGGTCTGGTCGTTGTTATTGTTTTTGTGTGAGCTACATGCAGCCACTGCGATTACTGGCAGTGCCAGCATTAAGCCTTTCAGCACTTTGTTCAGTTGCATTTCTACAATCCTATTATTGTTTGCCATACATATTTACACATGCATCACAGATACGGCGACCAGGCAGGTGATTTTACCTGTCCATCGGTTGCCGGAAGACGCGCTTTGAAACGCCCATCAGTTGACACCAGTTGCAGAACGGATCCCATACCCTGAGTAGAGCTATAGATTACCATTGTGCCGTTTGGCGAAAGGCTTGGCGTTTCATCCAGGAACGTGTCCGTTAATTGTTGAACGGCTCCCGTTTCCAGATCCTGTCTGGCGATGTGTTGCGCACCACCATTGGTGCTGACCATCACCAGGGATTTCCCATCAGCGCTGACGTCGGCATTTTGATTCTGGGCACCTTCCCAGGTCAGGCGCTGAGCCGCGCCGCCATTAACGCTGATTTTGTAAATTTGCGGACGACCGGCCTGATCGGAGGTATAAGCCAGAGTCTGGCTGTCCGGGAACCAGGTCGGTTCAGTATTGTTATAACGCCCATCGGTGATCTGACTGATCTGACCGGAAGCCAGATCCATCACGTACAGGTTCATGCTGCCGGTTTTTGATAAAGTGAAAGCAAGCTTGCTGCCATCCGGAGAGAATGCCGGTGCGCCGTTATGGCGTGGGAAGGAAGCCACCTGCTTAATCGCACCGTTAGCCAGAGTTTGTATGACCAACGCGGATTTACCGCTTTCAAAGGTGACATAAGCCAGTTTGCTGCCGTCTTTTGACCAGGCCGGAGACATCAGCGGCTGAGGAGAACGGTGGACCACGAAGGTGTTATAACCATCGTAATCCGACACGCGCAGCTCATACGGGAACTGACCGCCATTGGTCTGCACCACATAAGCAATACGGGTACGGAACGCACCTTTAATACCGGTCAGCTTTTCAAAAGATTCGTCACTGGCAGTGTGAGCCGCATAGCGCAGCCACTGCTTGGTGACTTTGTACTGGTTCTGCGCCAGGATCGCCCCGGGATTACCGGAGGTGTCCACCAGCTGGTAAGAAACCAGGTAGCTGCCGTCGGCACCAGGCTGAACCTGACCGACCACTACCGCATCAATACCCAACGCAGTCCACGCCGCTGGCTGCACTTCTGCCGCCGTAGTTGGCTGCTGTGGCAGACGGGCACGATCAATCGGATTAAATTTACCGCTGTTGCGTAAGTCAGCCGCAATGATGCCGCCGATATCTTCCGGAGCCGCGCCCGGACCATCCCATTTGAATGGCACCACGCCGATAGGCCGCGCGGTGTTCACACCCTGGGTAATTTCAATGCGAACTTCTGCATGCGCAACTGCGACAAACAGCAGTAAGAAACTCAGTGCTACACGAAATGCCTGCTTCATCTTTTCTCCCTTACCTGAACGCAACGTCCACGATAATTAGCAGTGTTCCAACGAACCAATAATGCATCTATAGAGTACGGCATGTTGACCTTAGTTCAACCTGCCGGATGTTACCGAATTATTGAGGCTTGAATTCTAACGTTGCATCTTTTACTGCCTGATAAACATCAGCACTTGGCGGTTTAGGGATCTTCGCCATATGGGCTGCGTTAATCGCGGCCTGACACAGTGCAGCATCGCCACCCGCTGCCGTGGCAGAGATTAGCAGGCCGTCCGGAGCCAGTTTGATGTGAACATCACAGGTACGGCCTTTGAATGTATCCGCATCATAAAACTTACTCTGGATCGCGCCCTGCACCTGACCGAGATAGCTGTCGATAGCCGCGCCTGAAGCACCCGCTTTCTTCTGATTTCCCTGCCCTGCGGCAGCGCCACCCGCTTTACCTTCTTTCGGCGCATTCTTGCCGGAAGCGAGGCCACCAAGCAGATCGTTAACATCACTGCTGTCTTTCGCGGCTTCAGCTGCTGCTTTTGCTTTAGCCGCTGCGGCTGCTTTCGCTTTGGCTGCGGCGTCGGCTTTTGCCTTAGCGGCAGCTTCAGCTTTTTCTTTCGCTTCAGCTGCGGCCTTCTCCTTAGCCTCTTTAGCGTCCTGCGCAGCCTTAGCTTTTGCTTCCTGAGCCGCTTTCGCCTGCTCTTCCGCTGCTTTGGCTTTCGCTTCCTGCGCCGCTTTCACTTTTGCGACTTCGGCAGCAGCCTGCTTCGCCTCGGCATCCGCCTGTTTCTTCGCGTCGGCTGCGGCTTTCTTCGCCTCAGCTTCCGCTTTTTTCTGGGCATCGGCAGCGGCTTTCGCCTGAGCATCTGCCTGAGCTTTCGCCTTCGCGTCCGCCTGGGCTTTCAGCTGGGCGTCAGCCTCTGCCTTAGCATCCGCTTTCGCTTTTGCGGCTGCAGCTTCAGCCTGCTTCTGCTGAGCCGCCTGAGCATCAGCCTGCTCTTTGGCATCCTGCTGTGCCTGAAGACGCTCTTTTTCCATCTGTTTCAGACGCTGCTGCTCGGCCGCCTGCTTCTGCTGCAGCTCTTCCGCCTGCTGTTTAGCAGCTTTCTGACGCTGCTGCTCGGCACGCTTGCTGTCGCTCTGCTGATTCTGCTGTCGATTGTACTGCTCGACTACCGCGCCGGGATCGACCATTACGGCATCAATATCGCCACCGCCACCGCCGCTGCTGGCGTCGATGTGTTCGTCAAACGAGCTCCAGATCAGTAATGCAATCAGAAAGATATGCAAGATCACTGAAATGATGATGGCACGCTTTAACTTATCGTTTTGTTCGGCTACCTTCGACACTCTCGGTTCCCAAAAACGGTTCGAATGATTTAAATCGGCTGCGTCATTAAGCCGACAGACTTCACGCCTGCCTGATGCAGCAAGTTCAGCGCCTTAATGATCTCGTCGTAAGGCACGTCCTTCGCGCCGCCGATCAGGAACACCGTCTTCGGATTCGCCTCAATACGGCGCTGCGCTTCGGCAACAACCTGCTCAGGCGGTAACTGCTCCATCCGATCGTGATCGACCACCAGGCTGTACTGCCCCACGCCCGCCACTTCCACAATCACTGGCGGATTATCGTCGCTGGAGACAGTTTTTGAATCGGTTGCGTCCGGCAAATCCACTTCCACGCTTTGGGTGATAATTGGCGCTGTCGCCATAAAGATCAGCAGCAGCACCAGCAACACATCCAGCAGAGGAACGATGTTAATCTCGGACTTCAGTTCGCGGCGACCACCGCGACCACGTACTCTGGCCATGCTAACTCCCGCTCTTACTTGCTGTTCTCGCTGGAGAACGCCTGACGATGGAGAATAGCCGTGAACTCTTCCATAAAGTTATCGTAATTCTGCTCAATCTTGTTCACGCGCTGGTTCAGGCGGTTGTACGCCATTACCGCCGGGATCGCTGCGAACAGACCGATAGCCGTGGCGATCAGCGCTTCTGCAATACCCGGTGCCACCATCTGCAGGGTGGCCTGCTTCACCGCACCCAGCGCGATAAAGGCATGCATAATCCCCCACACCGTACCGAACAGGCCGATATACGGACTGATCGAACCCACGGTACCGAGGAATGGAATATGGTTTTCCAGCGCTTCCAGTTCACGATTCATTGAAATACGCATGGCGCGTGTCGCCCCTTCAACTACCGCTTCTGGCGCATGGTTGTTAGCACGATGCAAGCGGGCAAACTCTTTAAAGCCCGCATAGAAAATTTGTTCGGAACCGCCAAGTTCATCGCGACGGGCCTGGCTCTCCTGATACAGACGAGACAGTTCAATACCCGACCAGAACTTGTCTTCAAAGGCGTCAGCCTCGCGTCCGGCCGCATTCAGAATACGGGTGCGCTGGATGATAATTGCCCAGGAGGCGATGGAAAACCCAATCAAAATCAACATGATAAGTTTGACCAGAAGGCTAGCCTTCAGGAACAAATCAAGAATGTTCATGTCAGTCACTGCTTGAACTCCGCGACAATAGACTTGGGAAGCGCAATTGGCTTCATTAGATGTGGATTGATGCAGGCGATCAGCACTTCGGCTTCGTTCAGCGTCCGGCCTTCTGCATTAACAATACGTTGTGCGAAAGTCATGGTCGTTCTGGTCATCTTCACCACCTCACACTGCACTTCGAGAAGATCGTCGAGGCGCGCAGCCGCAAGGTAGTCGACCGTGATCCGACGCACGACAAACGCGACCTGCTGTTCCAGCATCGCCTGTTGATTGAAATGGTGCTGGCGCAGCATCTCAGTTCGTGCCCGTTCATAAAAAGCGACATAGCTGGCGTGGTAAACCACACCGCCGGCATCGGTATCTTCGTAGTAGACACGAACCGGCCATCGAAACAGCGTTGTACTCACTCTGCATCCCGGTAATGCTTTTAAACGTTGCTACTATACGCAAGAGCATACGCCTTTGGAATGGATTGCCAGAGGGTAGAGAAAATAATTATCGTTTGGAAACAACTTAACGGATTTCGGGAGGAATCTTAGACAAGTATTGACAGAAATGGAGCTAAAACAAGAGTGAGGGCACCTGATTTGCCGGGCTGTCAGCTCAACAGCCCGGGCAAAATTATGAAAAGAAGAAAAACAGACCTGCCAGCAGCACAACCCAAGCCGGCAGCGGGGAGAAAAATGCCTGCCAGCGCAGACGGCGCTGACGGAATCCCACACCGTGGATCACCCCGGTACAAACAGCCCACATCATTAACAGCCCCTGCCAGATTTCCAGAGAACCGCTGTTAGCAGCAAACCGCCTCGGGTCCCAGAACATACAGCCTGCCAGCAGCAGCGCCATGATCAGGGAAAGAGCCCTCAGCGGGCTCTTATCCATCAGCTTATAAAGGCGAGTAATAACCTGCCCCATTACGGTTTTTCTTTTGCTTCGCTGTCTTCGATATGCTCAATAGCCAGCGCGGTGATGATGCCGAAGGCACAGGCCAGCAGCGTGCCGAGGATCCAGGCAAAATACCACATTGTTCAGCTCCTCAATCAGTAGAGAGAATGGGTGTTGGCTTCAATTTGCTCTTTGGTCAGGCGACCGAACATTTTGTAGTAACACCAGGTTGTGTACGCCAGGATAATTGGCACGAAGATAATGGCCGCCACGGTCATGATTTTCAGCGTCAGCAGGCTGGAAGTCGCATCCCACATGGTCAGGCTGATGTTCGGCACCGTGCTGGAAGGCATGATGAACGGGAACATCGCCACGCCAGCTGTCAGGATCACGCAGGCCAGAGTCAGGGACGAGAACACAAACGCCCAGGCTCCTTTCTCCAGTCGTGAACACAGGATGGTCAGCAGCGGCAGCACCACGCCCAGGGCTGGGATCAGCCACAGCACTGGCATCTGGTTGAAGTTCACCAGCCAGGCACCAGCCTGACGGGTCACTTCTTTCGCCAGCGGATTGGAAGCCGCATTGTGATCCAGCGTTGAAGCCAGCACATAACCGTCAATGCCGTACATTACCCAGACGCCCGCCAGCACGAAGCACACCAGCATCACCAGCGACGAAATTTGCGCCGCTGCGCGGGAGCGAATATGCAGCTCACCCACGGTACGCATCTGCAGATAAGTAGCACCCTGCGTCAGGATCATGGTCAGGCTGACAATACCAGCCAGCAGAGCAAACGGGTTCAGCAGCTGGAAGAAGTTGCCGGTGTAGAACAGGCGCAGGTACTCATCAGCATGGAAAGGCACACCCTGCAACAGGTTGCCGAACGCCACGCCAATCACCAGCGGCGGCACGAAGCTGCCGATGAAAATGCCCCAGTCCCACATGCCACGCCAGCGCGTGTCGGCGATCTTCGAGCGGTAGTCAAAGCCCACCGGACGGAAGAACAGAGAGGCCAGCACCAGGATCATTGCGACATAGAAGCCGGAAAACGCAGCGGCGTAGACCATCGGCCAGGCAGCAAACAGCGCGCCGCCCGCCGTGATCAGCCAGACCTGGTTTCCGTCCCAGTGAGGCGCAATACTGTTAATCATAATGCGGCGTTCGGTATCGCTGCGCCCGAGGATGCGGCTCAGCATGCCGACGCCCATATCAAATCCGTCAGCGACGGCGAACCCGATCAGCAGCACGCCAATCAGCACCCACCAGACGAAACGCAACAGTTCATAAGTGATCATTTAAAAGCTCCAGTCTCAGCGTGCCGGTTGGGTGGCAATGTCTGACTGTTCGAAGTGGTAGCGGCCGGTTTTCAGGCTGCTTGGCCCCAGACGTGCAAACTTGAACATCAGGTACATTTCCGCAATCAGGAACAGCGTGTACAGCCCACAAATCAGAATCATTGAGAATAAAAGATCGCCCACGGTGACGGAGGAGTTCGCGACTGCCGTTGGCAGCACCTCACCAATTGCCCATGGCTGACGGCCATATTCCGCCACAAACCAACCTGACTCCACAGCGATCCATGGCAGCGGAATACCGTACAGTGCACATTTAAGCAGGAAGGTACTCTTGCCGATGCGATTGCGGATTACCGACCAGAAGGAGCAGCCGATAATCAGTAGCATCAGCACACCAGCGGCAACCATAATACGGAAGGAGAAATAGAGCGGCGCAACGCGAGGAATCGAATCTTTGGTTGCCTGCTGAATTTGTGCCTCGCTGGCATTCGCCACGTCCGGCGTGTAACGCTTCAGCAGCAGGCCATAGCCCAGGTCTTTTTTGCTGTCGTTGAATGCGGTACGAACGGCAGGATCGGTATTACCGGAACGCAGCTGCTCAAGCAGGGAGTAAGCCTTTATGCCGTTGCGGATGCGCACCTGATGCTGATCCATCAGCTCTTTCAGGCCGGTCACCTGCTTATCAACTGATCGGGTAGCGATCAGGCCCAGTGCCCAAGGGATCTGGACAGAATAGTTATTCTTCTGCGCGTCCTGATCGGGGATGCCAAACAAGGTGAAGGCTGCCGGTGCCGGCTGGGTTTCCCACTCTGCTTCAATGGCAGCCAGCTTGGTTTTCTGCACGTCACCAATTTCATAACCGGACTCATCACCCAGCACGATAACGGAGAGAATAGCAGCCATGCCGAAACTGGCAGCGATTGCGAAGGAACGTTTCGCAAAGGCGATGTCGCGGCCACGCAGCAGGTAGTAAGCACTGATGCCGAGAATAAACATCGCACCCGTGGTATACCCTGCGGCAACGGTATGCACGAATTTAACCTGTGCAACCGGGTTAAAGATCAGGTCGGCGAAGCTGACCATTTCCATACGCATGGTTTCGAAGTTAAATTCTGACGCGACCGGATTCTGCATCCAGCCGTTAGCGACCAGGATCCACAGTGCGGAGAGGTTGGATCCAAGAGCCACCAGCCAGGTAACAGCCATATGCTGCACTTTACCCAGGCGATCCCAGCCAAAAAAGAACAGCCCCACGAAGGTGGATTCCAGGAAAAAGGCCATCAGTCCTTCAATCGCCAGCGGTGCTCCGAAAATGTCACCAACATAATGCGAATAATAGGACCAGTTAGTTCCGAACTGGAACTCCATGGTCAACCCGGTCGCCACGCCCAGCGCAAAGTTAATGCCAAATAACTTGCCCCAGAACTTGGTCATGTCTTTATAGATCTGTTTGCCAGAGAGCACATACACCGTTTCCATAATGGCCAGTAAAAACGCCATACCGAGCGTTAACGGGACAAACAGGAAATGGTACATAGCCGTCAGAGCAAACTGTAAGCGCGACAGTTCGACAATATCAAACATCTTGACTCCTTGCTCCTCGCACGAGGGTGTTGACACAGTGACGCCGCCTGCGAACGGAGCACCGGTCAGTGCCAGTAAATTCTGAAAGAAAAACCTGCCATGGTGATAATAGCAAGAGGATTGACTCTCTATTAGCCACCAAAATTTAACAAATAAAGCAATGAATTGGACTTTAGATTACAGCAGTATACTACGCCGTTATACGCCCTTGATAAACCATGAAATGTGATAGGTAAAATAATTTAACGATCCAAATCAAATTCATTATTAAGCGCTGCAATCGGCATTTTTGATGCAGAGCAATTTAATCGAAAAACAATTTTTTAATCCAGCAATAACAATTGATTTAGGTCTCATTTTTTTGATCTGGGTTAATGTTCCAGACTGGATGGTATGCAAGGCAGGCTCGCTTGTTAATATATTGTTTTTATGATTATAGAAATGAGTTATTTGAATAATAATTACCTAGAAATTTTAACCTGATAATCTCACGTTAATCTGCAGTCATTCATCAGCAACGGGTGATGTTCACTTCCCTGTTGCCTGCCATGGTAACACAGTGGTAATTCTAGTCAGGTTTTACAGAATTGCTTACCCTTTATCCACTTAAAGCTCATTTTCTGAACCACAGACAAATAAAGGCCGCCCGCAGGCAGCCTGAGACAACATGATTTCTCAGGGGAGCTGACCGGTTCAGCGCCGCATGTTATCTGTACTTTTCCCTATCCGCAGACTGAACGTGCGAGACTCACAGGGGCGCACGCGACTGAAGTGCCCCGGTCTTTCTGTCTGGACCGGCAAGGGTGTTTCATCCATTGCCGTCTCCAGCCAGCTGGTCACTGGCCCACTCACCGCCAGCGAACCTTCGCCAGACTGGCGTTCATCCGGAAGGATGCCGCCCAGCAGCAGCGCATTGGTGCCTGACAGGCTGTTCAGCCAGTGAGTCAGCGCGCTGTTCAGCCAGGCTACCGGCTCACCGATTACAAACAACATCAGGCTGCCAGCGATCAGCGTGCCGATCACCGGGTAGAGATAGAAAGTAAGAAAACCGTTGAAATTCCGGCCAAGGCGCAGGTGTTTTTTCACCCAGCGCATCACATACCCAGCTATCAGACCCCCGACCACGCCACCGAGAAAACCGGAGCCGATCATGTTCGCCGCCAGACCAGCAGCCAGGCCCGGCCCTAATGCGGGCTTGTCGGCCAGCGAGTAGGCAGTATACGCCGCCAGCACCGGCACCATCAGCGTGCCAAGCATGCCGCCGCCCAGCTTGCGATACATCCACAACCAGGAGTTTTCAAGTTCGAACAGATGCTGCAGACCTAAAATTTGTGCCAGCAACACCGCCACGGCCAGCACTGTTCCACCCGCCACAATCAGCGGTACGGCATAAGAGATCCCGCTCAGCAACGCCTGTTTAAGTTCCGTTTTCAGCCCCGACTCAACCTGCGTCAGCTCCTGATAAACGCCACGACCGGAAGCGGGTCCAAGTGCCAGGGCCTGTTGCAGCAGCCGTTCAGCGTGTTTGATCGGCTCCGCCACGGTACTCCTGACCGTCGGGATCCCGGTCAGCCGCTCGCTTTCTTTAATCGCCACATCGGCAGCCAGCACGCAGGCCTGTGCCTGATTGATCTGCGCAGCGGTCAGCCGCCCTTCAATATCGTTAGCTCCCTGCTTCTCGACAAACACGTTGATGCCCAGTTTTTTAGCGGCTTTTTCCAGATATTCCGCCGCCATATAGGTGTGAGCAATCCCTGCCGGACAGGCGGTGACGCAGATAATGGTGGGCAATGAAGCATCTTCATCAGACCAGATCTGCTGTTCTGTGGTACTCAACAGAGCCATAAATTCAGCCACTGTTGTGGCCCGCATTGCCTTCTCACGGACCTCATCATCGACCAGTGCGGTGGTTAAACCGGTCAGCAGCTGCATATGTGTGGAACCAGCCTCTCCTTCCGGAATCGCCAGCAGGAAGATCATTCTCACCGGCTCCGGCCCCTCAATCCCTTGCCACTCCAGAGGCGTACTGAGGGTGGCGGCGGCAAAAGCGGCCTCTTTTACCGCATTGGTTTTGCCATGAGGAATTGCCAGCCCTTCCCCCAGCGCGGTAGGTCCCTGCGCTTCCCGCGCAAATACTTCAGCGATAAATTGTTCAACATCGTGCAGCTTTCCCTGCGCCGCAAGCCGCTCAGCCAGGCTGCGTATGGCGCTGTCACGGTCTGAAAAGGTGGTTTGCAGCGCGATCAGTTCCGGATGGGTTAACAGTGTCAGATCCATCATGATCCTCATACAGAGTCGGTTCCAGTGAGAAGAGTTTACCCGGTCAGACAATACCTTTATGTGATCAATTTCAATACAACTTAAATTTGTATCTAATTTGCATTAATACTTATTGATTAACAACCCCGCTAAATCCCGCTATTATCACAGCCAGTCCTTAACCCATCAGAGGGATGGCCCATTGGCTAAGAAACCCATTTACCGCCAGATCGCCGATACAATCCGCCAGCAGGTGGAAAACGGTGTGCTGCAGCCCGGCGATGCACTGCCCACTGAATCCGCCTTACAGACTCAGTTCGGCGTCAGCCGCGTTACCGTGCGGCAGGCTCTGCGCCAGCTGACCGATCAGCAGATCATTGAGAGCATTCAGGGCAGCGGCACCTACGTAAAGGAAGAAAAGGTCAATTACGACATCTATCAGTTGACCAGCTTTTACGAAAAACTGGCGGACAGGCAGGTGGAAACGCACAGTGAAGTCCGGGTCTTTGAGGTCATCAACGCGGGTGAATTGCTGGCCGAAAAGCTACAACTCTCGCACGTTGACAAAGTCTGGCATGTGAAGCGGGTGCGCTTTATCAAGCAGAAACCGGTCACGCTGGAAGAGATATGGATGCCGCTGTCGCTGTTCCCCGATCTCACGTGGGAAGTGATGGAAAATTCGAAATACCATTTTGTGGAGCAGGTAAAGAAACTGGTGATCGACCGCAGCGAGCAGGAAATTATTCCGGTAATGCCCTCTGCCGAAGTGGTGGAAGCTCTGGGAATTGATGCCGCGAAGCCGATTCTGGAAAAAGTCTCCTGTGGCTACCTGAAAGATGGCCGCGTGTTTGAATTCAGCCGCAATATGTTCAAAAGCGACGACTACAAATTCACCCTGGTGGCCAAACGTCATCGCAACTGACCCTGCAACCACAAAAGCGGAACCGTTACAGGCATTTTAGATGACACAGAGCTGGCCGGGATGAAAGATGAAACCGTCTCTTGTCAGTTTCTTTGCAGAAATCCCAGCGTCATTCGCAGGATCGCGGCTTCAAATTCGTCACTACCCAGTAACGGGGTCGCTCTCAATGCTGCCTGCCTCATGACTTCAGTCAGCATATGTGTCAGGACAAATATTTCAGCTGAATTTAACGAAGCGCTCCCTTCGTTGGATGCATTCCAGACCTCAATAACAGCTTTCGCCACATAGCCAGACGGTGCAGGCAAGCCATGTTCTGCAGCAGCCAGGATAAGCCCACGAACCAGTTTTTGCTCCGGAAGACGGTGAAGAACAAAGGCCTGGTGCAACGCGCGAACAATCATCCGGATTTTTTCTTCCGCCGTTTTATTTTCATGGTTTATCAGCAACTGATTAATACTTTGCCGGATTTGCTCACGCTGCCGATCAATAAGGGCAACGATGATGGCCACTTTGTCAGGAAAATACTGATAAATGGTGCCGACAGAAAACCCGCTCCGGCTGGCCAGGTAATTTGTCGTCAGTTTACGGCTTCCTTCCTCAACCAGAATCTGAGCAGTGGTGTCCAGAAGGGTTTCAACCGTGTTTACTGAGCGGCACTGAGACGGTTTTTTTTTTCTTAAAATATCATTCATTTAAGTTTATCACCTACAGAAAGATGCTTGCTTGTTAAAGCGAGTATTAAACCTGAAAAACGCTCAGTATGATTGACAGCGCGGTGGCTTTTTCCTCATCCCGCTCTCCCAATTGACTCAAGAGGTCACTGATGCCATTTTTACCTGAATACCTGTTGCGGCGCTATGCACCACTGTTTTTGGCCGGATTGATGTTACGCACTGTCCCTGCGGCAGCGGCGATGCCTTTCCCTGACCATGCAACAGGCTCTTCATCTGCACAGATCATCGCTGCCGGATACCGCTTTAAGCAGGCAAACATTAATAACATCACGCTGAGCTATGCTGAAGGGCCGGACAATGGCCCTCTTCTGGTGCTGCTCACGCTCAGTTACTGGATCTGAACAGCTACTATAAGGTGTTGCCTGTGCTGGCAAAATCCTTTCATGTTTATGATATTGACTATCCCGGCCACGGCCAAACCCGCACGCCACCAGATTATCCGATGACAGCCCGACAAATTGGAGGAGATCTTGGAGAGTTTATCCGCACAATGATTAGACAGCCGGTATATATCTCCGGGAATTCGTCAGGTGGGCTTCTGGCCGTATGGCTGGCCGCCAATCGGCCCACCTTGATTAAAGCGGCGTTACTGGAAGATCCGCCTCTGTTTTCATCGGAGTATCCACGGATTAAACAAACCATTGCCGATCGCGCCTTCAAAACCAGTTTTACTGCCACCACCCGGGATCACCCCACTGATTTTCTGTTGTACTGGATAAAGGGCAACGCGCCATTTTTCCGCAAAAATGTCGGCCCCGGCACCCCCTTTCTGTTGACACAGGCCGTACGAGCCTGGCGCTTGCGCAACCCCGGCAAACCACCAGAACTAAGCAGGATCAGCAATGACACGGTAAGAATGCTTATTCGCGGACTGGATCAATACGATCCGAAATTTGGAGCAGCCTTTTATGACGGCAGTTGGAACCAGGGTTTCGATCACGCCCAGGCTCTTGCCAGCATTACCTGCCCGGTAATGTTGATGCAGGCAAACTACTCTGTTCTTGCGGACGGTACGCTGGACGGTGCGATGGATCAAGCAGAGGCCAACAGGGCTATGTCTCTGCTTAAAAAGGGAACTTACCTTCGTGTTAATGCGACACACGTGGTGAATCTTGATCATCCTCAACTCTTTCTGGAGGCCGTTAACACCTTTTTTCTTGCCAGGAAACAATGAGTTGATAAATGTAGTGCCGAGCCCAAAAAAAAGGCCACCTCAGGGTGGCCAAGATAATACAGACACAGATTATTTCTGAGGTAGTACGGCTTTTACTGCGTCGCCAATATCAGCAAGGCTACGAACAGTTTTCACGCCGGCCGCTTCCAGCGCAGCAAACTTCTCGTCTGCCGTGCCTTTGCCGCCCGCGATGATCGCTCCTGCATGCCCCATACGCTTGCCTTTCGGCGCGGTCACACCAGCGATGTAACCCACCACCGGCTTGGTGACGTGCTCTTTGATAAAGGCGGCCGCTTCTTCTTCTGCGCTGCCACCGATTTCGCCGATCATCACAATCGCTTCGGTCTGCGGGTCTTCCTGGAACAGTTTCAGGATATCGATAAAGTTTGAACCCGGGATCGGGTCACCGCCGATGCCCACGCAGGTAGACTGGCCGTAGCCGATGTCGGTGGTCTGCTTAACGGCTTCATAGGTCAGGGTGCCAGAACGAGAAACGATCCCGATGCGGCCTGGTTTGTGAATGTGACCAGGCATGATGCCGATTTTGCACTCGCCTGGGGTGATCACACCCGGGCAGTTCGGGCCAATCATGCGCACGCCAGCTTCATCCAGTTTTACCTTCACGGTCAGCATATCCAGCGTCGGGATACCTTCGGTGATGGTGATGATCAGTTTGATGCCAGCTTCAATCGCTTCCAGGATACCGTCTTTGCAGAATGGTGCCGGAACGTAGATAACAGAAGCCGTTGCGCCGGTAGCTTCCACTGCTTCACGCACGGTGTTAAACACCGGCAGGCCCAGGTGCTCGGTGCCGCCTTTGCCCGGGGTCACGCCACCAACCAACTGCGTGCCATAGGCCAGCGCCTGCTCGGAGTGGAATGTGCCCTGTCCGCCGGTAAAGCCCTGGCAGATTACCTTGGTGTTTTTATCGATCAAAATGGACATTATTTACCCTCCGCTGCGGCAACAACGCGCTGCGCCGCGTCGCTCAGGCTGGTTGCTGCGATAATATTCAGACCACTGTCCGCCAGTTTTTTGGCACCCAGCTCGGCATTGTTCCCTTCCAGACGCACCACCACTGGCACGCTGACACCCACTTCTGCTACCGCGCCGATGATGCCATCAGCAATCAGGTCGCAGCGCACGATGCCGCCGAAGATGTTCACAAATACCGCTTTCACCGCGTCGTCAGACAGAATGATTTTGAAGGCTTCGGTCACGCGCTCTTTGGTCGCACCACCGCCTACGTCGAGGAAGTTAGCTGGCTGGCCACCGCTCAGCTTAACGATGTCCATGGTGCCCATCGCCAGGCCTGCGCCGTTAACCATACAGCCGATGTTACCTTCCAGCGCCACGTAGTTCAGCTCCCACTGCGCTGCATGCGCTTCACGGGAGTCTTCCTGGCTTGGATCGCGCATTTCGCGCAGCTCCGGCTGACGGAACAGGGCATTGCCATCGGCACCCAGTTTGCCGTCCAGGCAGATCAAATCGCCCTGTTTAGTGATCACCAGCGGGTTGATCTCTACCAGCGCCAGATCGCGCTCCAGGAACATGGTCGCCAGACCCATAAAGATCTTGGTGAACTGACCAACCTGCTTACCGGTCAGACCCAGTTTGAATGCCAGCTCGCGGCCCTGATAAGGCTGGGGACCGGTTAACGGATCCAGCGCCATTTTGTGGATCAGGTGCGGGGTCTCTTCCGCTACTTTCTCGATCTCCACACCGCCTTCAGTAGACGCCATGAACACCACGCGACGGGAGCTACGGTCAACAACCGCGCCCAGGTACAGCTCCTGATCGATATCGGTAGCGGCTTCAACCAGAATCTGGTTAACAGGCTGGCCGTTGGCATCCGTCTGGTAGGTGGTCAGGCGTTTGCCCAGCCAGTGCTCAGCAAAAGCGCGGATCTCTTCTTTGCTTTTAACTACTTTCACGCCGCCCGCTTTGCCGCGGCCTCCGGCATGAACCTGACATTTCACGACCCACGGGCCGGCACCAATCTTGGAGGCGGCTTCTTCAGCTTCACGTGGTGTGGTGCAGGCATAACCGGTTGGTGCCGGTAAACCATACCGTGCAAACAACTGTTTTGCCTGATATTCGTGTAAGTTCATGATGATAATCCACTCAGGTCGGAAAAAACTCGGCCGGGTCCGGCAGTTTGCCTGGTCGGCCACACGTAGGGTTGGGAGCGGTACAAGGCCGCACCCGACAGGGATTAAACGTCCAGCAGCAGGCGGGACGGATCTTCCAGCAGTTCTTTGATTGCCACCAGATAGCTGACGGACTCTTTACCGTCGATCAGGCGGTGATCGTAAGAGAGTGCCAGGTACATCATTGGCTGGATGACAACCTGACCATTGACGGCCATTGGGCGGTCTTTAATCGCGTGCATCCCCAGAATGGCGCTCTGCGGCGGATTGATGATTGGCGTGGACATCAGCGAACCAAACACACCGCCGTTAGTGATGGTGAAGTTACCGCCGGTCAGCTCCTCTACGGTCAGCTTGCCGTCACGGCCTTTCACCGCCAGCTCTTTGATTTTCTTCTCGATGTCGGCCATACCCAGCGCATCAACATCTTTCAGAACTGGCGTCACCAGGCCACGTGGAGTGGATACAGCGATGCTGACGTCAAAATAGTTGTGGTAAACAACATCATCGCCATCAATAGAAGCGTTCACTTCCGGGAAGCGTTTCAGTGCTTCCACCACCGCTTTCAGGTAGAAGGACATAAAGCCAAGACGCACGCCATGACGCTTCTCGAACGCTTCGCCGTACTGCTTACGCAGGCTCATGATCGGCTGCATGTTCACTTCGTTGAAAGTGGTCAGCATCGCGGTGCTGTTTTTCGCTTCCAGCAGACGCTCGGCCACGCGCTTGCGCAGACGGGTCATCGGTACGCGCTTCTCGCTGCGACCAGCCAGTGCAGGAGCAGGTGCGGCAGCAGCAGCTGGCGCTTTCGACTCACTCGCTTTGGCTTCTGGTTTTTTCGCCAGATGATTTTCAATATCTTCACGGGTCAGACGACCACCGACACCAGTGCCTTTGATGGCGGCCGGATCCAGGCTGTGCTCGGCAATCAGGCGGCGGATAGCCGGGCTGAGAGCATCATTACTTTCATCGGACAGCGAAGCGTTCTGACGCTGAGCCGGGGTGGAGTCTTTTGACTCCGGCTTCGCAGAGCTCTCTTTGCCGCCGCTGTTGCCCTCTTTCAGGCGACCCAGCGCCTGTCGGGAGGTGACGGTTGCGCCTTCGTCTTCGAGGATGGCATCCAGCACGCCATCGGCAGAAGCCGGAACTTCCAGCACCACTTTGTCAGTTTCGATTTCCACCAGCACTTCATCGCGCTTAACGGAATCACCTGGTTTTTTGTGCCAGGTTGCCACGGTGGCATCGGCAACGGACTCAGGCAGGTCGGGAACGAGGATATCTACGCTACTCATTATTTTTCCTTTAATTAATTAACGTTCAGCGCGTCATTGACCAGATCTTGCTGCTGCTGCTGGTGAACGGACATATAGCCAACTGCCGGGGAAGCCGAAGCGGGACGACCGGCGTAACGTAATGAAGCTCCGAAAGGCACCACTTCGCGGAAATGATGCTGACTGCAGTACCAGGCCCCCTGATTGAGTGGCTCTTCCTGGCACCAGACAAAATCGTGCACGTGCGAGTACTGTTGCAGCTTGTCCTGCACCGCTTTATGCGGGAACGGATAGAGCTGCTCAATACGCACGATGGCCACATCGGTCTGCTCGTTTTTGCGGCGTTTTTCCAGCAGGTCGTAATACACCTTGCCGGAGCACAGCACTACGCGCTTGACGCCTTTCGGGTCGATCTCGTCGATCTCGCCGATGGCCGGCTGGAAGCTGCCGTTTGCCAGCTCTTCCAGAGAAGAGATTGCCAGCGGGTGACGCAGCAGCGATTTCGGTGACATCACCACCAGCGGACGGCGCATCCCGCGCAGCGCCTGACGACGCAGCATGTGGTAAACCTGAGCCGGGGTGGATGGCACGCAGACCTGCATGTTCTGCTCGGCGCAGAGCTGCAGATAACGTTCCAGACGGGCGGAGGAGTGCTCCGGCCCCTGACCTTCATAGCCATGCGGCAGCAGCATTACCAGGCCACACATCCGGCCCCACTTCTGCTCGCCGGAGCTGATGAACTGATCGATAACGACCTGTGCACCGTTAGCAAAGTCACCGAACTGCGCTTCCCAGATGGTCAGCGTACGTGGCTCAGCCGTCGCGTAGCCGTATTCAAAGGCCAGTACCGCTTCTTCAGACAGGACGGAGTCCCAGACTTTGAAGGTACCCTGACCGTTGTGCACGTGCTGCAGCGGGGTGTAGGTGGAACCGTTCGCCTGGTTGTGAATAACCGCATGACGGTGGAAGAAGGTTCCGCGTCCCATATCCTCGCCGGAGAGACGGCACGGAATGCCCTCGTCCACCAGCGTGGCGTAAGCCAGGTTTTCTGCCGCACCCCAGTCGAACATTTTGTTGCCCGCCGCCATTTCAGCGCGATCGTTATAGATCTTGGCAACGCGCGACTGCATTTCGATGGCTTCCGGCACCGTGCTGATGCGTTTTGCCAGCTCCTGCAGACGTTTGAAGTCGAGGGTGGAAGGATAGCTTTCATCCCACTCATGGTTCAGATACGGCGACCAGGTGAAGGAGTGCAGGCTCATCGGACGCCATTCCGGCACCACGCAGTCGCCAGCGTCCAGCGCATCACGATACAGGTTGACCATTTCCGTGGCATCTTCCAGGCTGGCAACCTTTTCGTTTTCCAGCCGGTCAGCATAGATCTTACGCGGCGTCGGGTGTTTCTTGATTTTCTGGTACATCACCGGCTGAGTCGCACTTGGCTCATCGGCTTCGTTATGGCCGTGACGGCGATAACACACCAGATCGATAAACACGTCGCGTTTAAAGGTGTTACGGAAATCCAACGCCAGACGGGTAACAAAGGCTACCGCTTCAGGATCGTCAGCATTAACGTGGAAAATCGGTGCCAGCACCATTTTACCGATATCGGTACAGTACTGCGTCGAGCGGGCATCTTTAGGATTGGACGTGGTGAAACCGATCTGGTTATTGATCACGATACGGACGGTCCCGCCCACTTCGTAGCCACGCGCCTGAGACATGTTCAGAGTTTCCTGAACCACACCCTGACCGGTCACCGCCGCATCACCGTGGATGGTGATTGGCAACACTTTATTGCTGCTCGGTTCGTCCAGGCGATCAAGACGCGCACGGACCGACCCCATCACTACCGGGCTGACGATCTCAAGGTGCGACGGGTTGAACGCCAGAGCCAGATGCACCATACCGCCTTCGGTTTCCACGTCGGAAGAGAAGCCCATGTGGTACTTCACGTCGCCGGTACCAAGGTGCTCTTTGTGCTTGCCGGAGAACTCGTCGAACAGATCCTGCGGCTTTTTGCCCAGCACGTTAATCAGCACGTTCAGGCGTCCGCGGTGGGCCATACCCAGCACCACTTCACGGGTTCCGCTCTTGCCTGCGTGACGGATCATCTCGTTGAGCATCGGCACCAGTGCATCGCCACCTTCCAGCGAGAAGCGTTTCGCGCCCGGGAATTTGGCCCCCAGGTAACGCTCAAGCCCTTCCGCTGCGGTCAGCTGCTTAAGAAAGCCTTTTTTCTCATCAGTTGAAAAAGAAGCCTGCCCCGCCACTGATTCGATGCGCTGCTGGATCCAGCGTTTCTCTTCAGTGTTGGTGATATGCATGTATTCCGCGCCGATCGAACCGCAGTAGGTCTGCTTCAGCAGAGCGAAGAGATCCGCCAGCTTCATGGTGTCTTTGCCAAAAGCAAAGGAGCCCACGTTAAAGGTTTCCTGGAAATCGGCGTCCGTCAGGTCGTGAAACGCAGGATCCAGATCCGGCACCGACTCCTGCTGCCACAGCCCTAGCGGGTCGAGGTTAGCAAGCTGATGACCGCGGAAACGGAAGGCGTTGATCAGCTGAAGCACCTTAACCTGTTTGGCATTGGTGTCGGGATCGCTGACGGAGGAGGTGTAGCGTGTGGCATCTTTCGCCAGGCGCTTGAAGTACTCGCGGGTGGTCGAGTGGAATTGTTCAGGTCTAACCCCTTGCCCCGGAAGCTGCTGAAACAGCTCTTTCCAGGCAACATCTACAGAGTCAGGATCGGTCAAGTAGTCCTCATAGAGCTGCTCTATGTAGGTCTGGTTCGCGCCGGCCAGCCAGGAGGTGTCTAGCCAGGGTTTCATCGCGCTGTTCTGCATTGTGATCCCTTAAGCATTTTGTGCTTTTTTTCGCCGTGGTTATTTAAAGGAACCTTTGCAAGTCCCGCGCCGCATAAGCGGCTTGCCCTCGGCTGAATTCCGTAAGAATCTCCGGAACGCAACCTGAAAGTTCATCGATACGAGCGATGTGCGCGACTGCTGGCGCCCGGGCCCGTAAGGGAACCCTGGCAAGAAGCCTGTATGGCCGGGTTTCTTGCCAGGATTTCCTGGTTAACAGCCGGGAACCCTGAGGTTCCCGGAAGTCTGCTCTTAAGCGCCCCGCTGCAGCAGCATCGACTTGATATGGCCGATGGCGCGCGTTGGGTTGAGTCCTTTAGGACAGACGCTCACACAGTTCATGATGCTGTGACAGCGGAATACGCTGAAAGCATCGTTCAGATTGTCCAGACGCGCATTTGGTTCCGTGTCGCGGTCATCAATCAGGAAGCGGTAAGCTGCCAGTAATCCTGCGGGTCCGATGAATTTATCCGGATTCCACCAGAACGACGGGCAGGATGTTGAACAGCACGCACAGAGAATACACTCGTACAATCCATCCAGTTTTTCACGCTGTTCCGGCTGCTGTAAGTGCTCACGCGCGGGTGGATTTTCTCCATTATTCAACAGGTAAGGCTTAATCTTCTCATACTGAGTGTAGAACTGCCCCATGTCCACTACCAAATCGCGGATCACCGGCAATCCTGGCAGGGGACGGATCACAATTTTACGTTTTCCGCCGCCGAGAGCGGAAACTGGCGTGATACAGGCAAGGCCGTTCTTGCCATTCATGTTGATGCCGTCGGAGCCGCAAACGCCCTCGCGGCAGGAGCGACGGAAGGCCAGCGTCGGATCTTTCTCTTTCAGACGGATCAGCGCATCCAGCAGCATCATGTCACGCCCTTCTTCTGACTCCAGGCTGTATTCCTGCATGCGTGGTGCATCGTCCACGTCCGGGTTGTAACGATAGATAGAAAATTCGAGTCTCATCTTCTTATTCTCCGCAAACTAGTAGGTACGTGCTTTCGGCGGGAAGGCCGCGCGCAGTTTCGGCTGCATGTTCACCTCACGGCGGGTCATGCTTTCGGTTTGCGGCAGATACACGCTGTGACACAACCAGTTAGCATCGTCACGTTCAGGATAGTCGAAGCGGCTGTGCGCTCCACGGCTTTCGGTACGGAAGTTAGCAGCAACCGCCGTGGCGTAGGCCGTTTCCATCAGGTTATCCAGCTCCAGGCACTCAATACGCTGGGTATTGAAGTCCGGCGAACGGTCGTCCAGACGGGCATTTTTCAGGCGCTCACGCAGACCTGAAAGCTCTTCCAGACCTTTTGCCATTGCATCACCTTCACGGAATACCGAGAAGTTGTTCTGCATGCAGGTCTGCAGGGCTTTGCGCAACTCGGCAGGATCTTCGCCGGTCACGTTGTTGTTCCAGCGGTTCATTCGCGCCAGCGAAGCGTCAATCTCTTCTTCAGTCGCTTCCAGCAGATCGCCCTGCCCCTGGATGGATTCCTGCAGGTGCAGGCCGGCAGCACGACCAAACACCACCAGGTCCAGCAGCGAGTTACCGCCCAGGCGGTTCGAACCGTGTACGGAGACGCAGGCGATTTCCCCCACAGCAAACAGGCCCGGCACCACCACGTCTTCGCCCTGCTCGTTTACCGTAATCGCCTGACCAGTCACTTTGGTCGGAATGCCGCCCATCATGTAGTGGCAGGTTGGGATAACCGGGATCGGCTCTTTTACCGGATCGATGTGAGCAAAGGTGCGGGACAGTTCCAGAATGCCTGGCAGACGAGCTTCCAGCACTTCATGACCCAAGTGATCCAGTTTCAGTTTGATGTGTGGACCCCACGGGCCTTCACAACCGCGGCCTTCACGGATTTCGATCATCATCGAACGGGCGACCACGTCACGACCGGCAAGGTCTTTGGCGTTTGGTGCGTAACGCTCCATAAAGCGCTCGCCATGCTTGTTCAGCAGGTAACCACCTTCACCACGGCAACCTTCGGTCACCAGTACGCCCGCACCGGCGATACCGGTCGGGTGGAACTGCCACATTTCCATATCCTGCACCGGCACGCCGGCACGCAGGGCCATACCCACGCCGTCACCGGTGTTGATATGAGCGTTAGTGGTGGACTGATAAATACGGCCTGCACCGCCGGTCGCCAGAACAGTTGCGCGCGCTTTGAAGTAGACCACTTCGCCGTCTTCAATATTCAGGGCAGTACAACCGACGATAGCGCCGTCAGCGTTTTTCACCAGATCCAGCGCATACCACTCGGAGAAGATGGTGGTTTTGTTTTTCAGGTTCTGCTGATAAAGAGTGTGCAGTAACGCATGGCCGGTACGGTCAGCCGCCGCAGCGGTACGTGCCGCCTGCTCGCCACCGAAGTTTTTCGACTGGCCACCAAATGGACGCTGATAGATCCTGCCATCGTCCAGACGGGAGAAAGGCAAGCCCATATGTTCCAGTTCCAGAATCGCTTCCGGACCGGTTTTACACATATATTCAATGGCGTCCTGGTCACCGATATAGTCGGAGCCTTTCACCGTGTCGTACATATGCCATTCCCAGTTGTCTTCATGGGTATTACCCAGCGCCACGGTGATACCACCCTGCGCAGACACAGTATGAGAACGGGTTGGGAAAACTTTTGATAACAGGGCACAGGTCTGGCCCGATTGGGAAATTTGCAGCGCGGCACGCATGCCTGCACCACCAGCGCCGACCACTACGGCGTCAAATTCTCTGACTGGCAACTTCATTCTTACGCACCCCACACAACTACAGTTCCATAAATCGCATACACCAACAGCACCACCACCACGACCAGCTGCAACAACAGACGAGCTGCCAGAGGTTTGATGTAGTCCGTCAGTACCTGCCACATCCCAATCCAGCCGTGCACCAGAATGGAGAACAGCGTCAGCAGGGTGAAGACTTTAGTGAAGGAGGAGGCAAAAAATCCGCGCCAGATATCGTAGGTCAGGTGGCCCGACATCACGACAAAACCGAGGATATAGAGCACGTACAGCGTCATGATCATCGCTGCAGCACGCAGCAGCAACCAGTCATGAACGCCGTTGCGGCCCAGAGCAGAAGCGTTGCTTACCATACGAGGACTCCAGCCAGAATTGAAAGCACGACAGTGATACCAAAAGAGATTTGCGCCGAGCGTGTACCCGCCTGCAGAGTTTCACCCAGGTAGCCAAAATCCATCATCAGGTGACGCACGCCGCCGACGATGTGATACGCCAGTGCGGTGAGAATGCCCCAGAAGATGAATTTAACAATAAAGCTGTCCATTACGGCAGATGCCTGCAGGAAGCCTTCGGGTGAGGAGAGTGACAGGCCCAGTACCCACAGCAGTATGCCAATGGCCACAAAAGTGATCACGCCAGATACGCGGTGAAGAATAGACGCTATTGCAGTAACGGGAAACCGGATCGTAGAGAGATCCAAGTTGACAGGTCTTTGTTTTTTCACGGTTTTGCCCACACAGCCTTTCTTATTTTGCTTCCTCCGGTCCTGAGGGCGGGTCAGACAGCGTTAACAATAAAGCACTGCGCCAGGCACTAAAACTACAACGTCCAGTGTCAAAACGACGCGTGTAAAACGCTGGGTGGCTCCTACAGCAGGGTATTCCGGAGACCTGGCGGAAGTATAGGGGGTTCACATTCTCATTACAATTCCCCTACAAACATCTTGGGAACATTTAGGTGGAACAGTGATCACTCTCACATTTTTCACAATATATACAAATTCAATTATCTGATTTGACAAAACTTCAACATTTTTGTTACAAACTGAGCGATAAAAGTTCTATGATGCACAAAAGTTATGGGGATACACTTTCCCCTAAGTACAAGTTATGTAACATTGGTGGGATAGTCACATAAAGTATCAGGTATCGGTTACCAACAAGTTACGACCAGACCGGATCTTTAACAACCGCGAAACGAAGTCAGATTTGCTCCCCGGCTGTACGCGCCCCTCACTCTGTACCCTGCACGTTATAAGATGACACAGAGTTGAACATGTGCTTCACTCCGCCGCGGACTGGCTGATTTTGAAGGTGTCAAAGATCCATAGATAAGGCGCTAAGGAGACTGTAAATGGCTGATAAAAAAGCAACGCTAACCCTACCAGGTGAAGCGACTATTGAACTTGATGTGCTCAGCGGCACGTTAGGCCAGGAAGAGATTGATGTTCGCACTTTGGGTTCCAAAGGCTACTTCACCTTCGATCCGGGGTTCACTTCTACCGCATCCTGCGAATCCAAAATCACCTATATTGACGGTGACCAGGGCATCCTGCTTCACCGTGGTTTTCCTATCGATCAACTTGCCGTACACTCCAACTATCTGGAAGTGTGCTACATCCTGCTGAACGGCGAAGCGCCAACCAAAGAGCAGTATGAAGAATTCAAAACTATCGTCACCCGTCACACCATGATCCACGAGCAGATCCATCATATGTTCCGTGCCTTCCGTCGTGATTCCCACCCAATGGCGGTAATGTGTGGTGTGACAGGCGCGCTGGCCGCATTTTATCATGATGCAATGGACGTTAATATTGAGCGTCACCGCGAAATCGCTGCGTTTCGCCTGCTGTCGAAAATGCCGACCGTGGCCGCGATGTGCTACAAATATTCCATTGGTCAGCCATTCGTTTATCCGCGTAATGACTTCTCATATGCCGGTAACTTCCTGCATATGATGTTCTCCACGCCATGTGAAGAATATGTGGTCAATCCGATACTGGAACGTGCAATGGATCGTATTCTGATCCTTCATGCTGACCACGAGCAGAACGCTTCCACTTCTACCGTACGTACCGCTGGCTCTTCTGGCGCTAATCCGTTTGCCTGTATCGCTGCTGGTATCGCTTCTCTGTGGGGACCTGCCCATGGCGGTGCCAACGAAGCGACCCTGCGTATGCTGGAAGAGATCAGCACCGTTGACCATATTCCTGAATTTGTGAAACGTGCGAAAGACAAAAATGACTCGTTCCGTCTGATGGGCTTCGGCCACCGCGTGTACAAAAATCATGACCCGCGTGCCACAGTGATGCGTGAAACCTGTCACGAAGTGCTGAATGAACTGGGTATGAAGGATGACCTGCTGGAAGTGGCGATGCAGCTGGAAGACATTGCCCTCAACGACCCGTACTTTATTGAGCGCAAGCTGTATCCAAACGTCGATTTCTACTCTGGCATTATTCTGAAAGCGATGGGTATTCCTTCCTCCATGTTTACCGTGATCTTTGCAATGGCGCGTACCGTGGGCTGGATTGCTCATTGGAAAGAGATGCATGACGACGGCATTAAGATTGCCCGTCCGCGTCAGCTGTATACCGGCTACGATCAGCGCGAGTTCAAGTCTGCGGTTAAAAAGTAACTGACCGGATTCAGCTACAGACACAACCGTGCCTGTACATTGATGCTATTCAGGCCACGTTAAGGACAGAACCGTGCCTGTGCGGTGATATCGTTCAGGCCACGTTAAAGACAGAAACGTGCCTGTGCGGTGAACACAGGCCGCTCATAAAGACGTAAAAAGCGCCGTCCATGGCAGCTCGACTCAGGCCGTCCCTGGCCTGAGACGCTTTATTCCCGGTCTGTGTTCACCGCACTTTACGTTAGGCGGCAATCATCAGCTTAACCCTCTTCGGCCCCAGTAATTAATAATCATTCCCTTAT
Organism: Erwinia sp. 009765445; assembly: GCF_058137865.1. NCBI lineage: Bacteria > Pseudomonadati > Pseudomonadota > Gammaproteobacteria > Enterobacterales > Erwiniaceae > Erwinia > Erwinia sp. 009765445. The sequence goes on along the minus strand of NZ_JBYUWC010000006.1, from coordinate 249,107 downwards.
CCTGTCGTACACCCCTGCTCCCTTCCCTGTGAACCGACACAATGTATTGCCGTTAGCGATGGTCTATATGGCACCGGGTTGCACCAGTTCCACAATCTGTCTGGTGGACATTTTCAGCGACACGGCAGTAAAAGCTTTCTGACCGGCACCTGCTGTATCTGACGTGGCTATTTCTGACAGCCAGGGCACCAGTAGAAAGGACGGGAAGAAAGCGTGGTTTTTTCGATGATGCCACCACAGCGCTCGCACATTTTCCCTGCCCGATGAAAGACTTTGAAGCTGAACAGCGCGCCGTGATGTTTATTCTCCTTAGCCACCCCGCGCGTCTGGTAGGAAAGTCTGGGGATTTCCAGTAGAGCAACGGCCAGTATTTCCAGCTGCTCAGGCGTGAGATCCTGCGCTTTATGCTGCGGTGCCAGACCGGCCTGCCAGAGAATTTCCACCCGCAGGTAGTTGCCCAGTCCGGCGAGAAAAGCCTGGTCAAGCAGCAGCCCGCTGAACTGACGACGGCGGAAACGGGCTGAAAGGAGCCGCTCTGCGACCTCTTCCTTCGTCAGCGTCATGTCCAGCACGTCCGGGCCTACACGCAGCAGGAAAGGATGAGCCGCCAGCGTATCTGCATTCAGTAGCTCAATCTCCGAGGCACTGTACAGCAACAGCGTTTTATCCTCAGCAGCCAGGCGCACACGAAGCACGCGGTTGCTCTCCGGCTCTTTGCCAGTATTTACCACGCGCCAGACGCCATACAGCTGATTATGGCTGTACAGCGTCAGGCCGTTGGAAAAGTGAGTGAGGATCGCCTTCCCGCGGGTTTCGATCGCCTCCACCCGCTCGCCGATCAGTGAAGATTCATAGGTTTTCAGCTGGGGAAACGCGAACCAGACGGCGGTCAGCGTTTTCCCTTTGATCGCCTTTTCCAGCTTATCCGCCGCGCGGCGGATTTCAGGACCTTCCGGCATTCATACCCTCCCTGTCAGTGCGTTGCGCCACCTTCCAGGCGGATATCCTCTTCCACGGTCAGCGCGATGCTCAGCGCCATCTCCAGCGCCAGGATCACCGTCTGGGCAGGCATGCTGGCCACGCCAGGATGTTTGACCGCCTGCTCCGGCAGGTAAGGAATATGGATAAAGCCGCCACGGATTTTTTCTTTGCGCTTTGCCAGATAGTGCAGCAGGCCGTACATCACATGGTTGCAGACAAAGGTGCCCGCGGTCTGTGAAACCGAAGCCGGAATACCGGCCTCGCGGATACCTTCAACAATCGCTTTGATCGGCAGCGTGGAAAAATAAGCAGCCGGACCGCCTTTCACAATCGGTTCATCGACAGGCTGGTTGCCCGCGTTATCCGGAATTCGGGCATCATCGACGTTGATACCGATGCGTTCGACGGTGACGTCAGTGCGCCCTCCCGCCTGCCCGACTGCGATCACCATTTCGGGCTGCACTTCTTCAATGGCCGCATGCAACGCCGTCAGCGACTCACCAAATACGCATGGAAGCTGCTTCGCTATCACCTTCACACCGCACACCAGACGTTCATTCAGATGGCTGACCGCCTCCCACGACGGGTTCACCAGCTCGCCATCAAAAGGTTCAAAGGCGGTTATCAGGACCGTTTTCATCGCAGCCTCACAGGAACATCAAAAAATAGAGGAGAAAGATATTTGCTATTAACAATAGCACGCCGGTCGGCACCTGAGCCTTGATCACCGCGTTGCGATCTGGCAGCTCCAGCAGCGCCGCCGGGACGATATTGAAGTTTGCCGCCATCGGCGTCATCAGCGTACCGCAATAACCGGAGAACATCCCGATGGCCGCCATCACCGCCGGGTTGCCATGATGCTGCAATACCAGAATGGGGATGCCGATGCCTGCCGTAACAATCGGGAAGGCGGCAAAAGCGTTCCCCATCACCATGGTCAACAGCGCCATGCCAATCGCATAGGTCGCCACGGCAATAAACCGGTTATCCACCGCCAGATAAGTTTCGGTGAGGTGTGAAATCGCAGTGCCAACACCAGCGCTGGTAAACAGCAGGCCCAGGGTGGCAAGGATTTGTGGCAGTATGAACGCCCAGCCGATAGCATCCAGCAGGCGGCGCGCTTCCTGAATCGACTGAGCGGGTCCCTCATGGGTCATTTTTAGCGCTATCACCCAACCGACCACACAGCCCAGCATCATCGAAAACAGCGTAACCAGCGTGGAATGATTTCCTGCGCCAAACACCGTTTCCTGTAGTCCCGGAATATTGTTAAACGCCAGTACGCCCACCACGGTCACTACCGGGATGGCCAGCGCAGGCAGGAACAGGCGATTACGCAGACGCTTAGCACTCTCATCGCGCTGCTCCGGCGTCCGCTGATGGTAAGAGCCCAGCCGGACGCCGCCCAGCCCGGCTATCAGCGCCATCACCACCACCATTCCGCCAATCACAATATGCAGGGAACGGGCACCGAACAGGTTTACCGCCCAGTCACCGACAAAAAAGACCAGGCCGTACAGCGCCCAGAACAGCCCGGTAGTCAGACGACGTGGATTGGCCTTGTCACGCCAGGACATTACCGCCACCACCAGCAGGATCAGACCAGCCAGCCAGAACAGATATTGTTGCTGGAACATTAGCGGCCTCCCTTGGCTTTCAACGCATCAGCGTTAAGCGCTGACAGTTCGGCGGCGATGGTTTTATCAAGCCGGCGCAGCCGCACTGAATGGATCAGGAAGGCACAAATGGCAGTCGGAATACCCCACACGGCAATATGCAGCGGCTCGGTCTGAATGCCCGCCGACTCCTGCATAAAGTTATGCATAAAGATGATCGCGCCGAAGGCGACAAAAATGTCCTCGCCAAAGAACAGCCCGACGTTATCCGTTGCGGCAGACATAGCACGCAGCCGGTGACGGACTTCCGCTGGAAGTTCACCATAGCGGTTTTCCGTTGCTCCTTCCGCCATCGGTGCCAGCAGAGGCCGCACCATCTGCGGATGTCCGCCCAGGCTGGTCAGCCCCATCGCGGCAGTGATTTCACGCACGAACAGATAGACGATCAGCAGTCGTCCAGCAGTGGCACTTTTGATCTGCGCGATCCACGCCTGCGCACGCTCTTTCAGCCCGTGACGCTCCAGCAGGCCGATAACCGCCAGCGGCAGCAGCAGGATCAGCGGCAAGTTGCGGGTGTTGAGAAAACCGGCCCCCAGCTTTTCCAGAATATCAGCGAGCGGCATATGCGCCGCCAGCCCGGTGATCAGGCCAGAGACAATCACCACCAGAACAGGATTAAACCGTAATAAAAAGCCGATCACGATGGCGGCAATCCCTGCCAGCGGCCACAAATTTACTGCATTCTCCATTTTTCCTCCCGGTATCTGACTAAAAACTCCCCGCCGTGGCAGGGAGTGGTGCGGTGTTCCGCATTTTTATTCTGCTGCCAGCTTTAACAGCTGGTGACAGTGATTTGTTGTTGTGCAAAGGCCTCGCGCAGCTGGCTGGCGAAGGCCAGAGCATGCGCGCCGTCGCCATGCAGGCAGACAGTCTCCGCTTTTACGCTGACCCATTCACCGCTGATACTACGGACTTTGCCCTGCTGGATCATGCTCAGGGTTTGGGCGATCGCCTGCTGGTCACTTTCCACCAGCGCACCCGGCTGCGAACGCGGCACCAGAGAGCCGTCATCCTGATACCCCCGATCGGCAAAAACCTCCTGCCGCGTGGTCAGCCCCACCGCTTCCGCTGCCCGGATCGACTCGCTGCCAGCCAGCCCGACCAGAATCAACGCGGGATCTACCGCTTTCACCGCCCTTGCAATTGCGTCAGCCAGCTCAGGCTCCTGCGCGGACTGGTTATAGAGCATCCCATGAGGTTTAACGTGGACCAGCTTCCCACCTTCGCTCCGGGCGATAGCCTGCAAAGCGCCAATCTGGTAGACCATCTGCGCATAAACGGTTTCAGGCGGCAGCTGCATCTTTGTGCGGCCGAAATTCTCGCGGTCCGGGAAGCTGGGATGCGCGCCGATGGCGACGCCAAACTCCAGCGCCCAGATCACGCTCTGTTGCATGATCTGCGCATCTCCGGCGTGAAAACCACAGGCAATATTGGCCGAAGACACCCGCTGCAGCAGGGCACGATCGTTTTCGCAGCCCTCGCCCAGATCGGCGTTAAGATCAACTTTCATGCTCTACCCCCCAGGCCATCTGCTCCAGCGCACGCTGCTGATCGCGCTTTGCCCGCAGAGCCTCTTCTAACGAACAGTGAACAAAATGGATCGGCTCACCCAGCCGCAGCTGGGCAAGATGATAGAGATCGGCCTCAATTACGCAGGCAATTCGTGGATAGCCACCGGTGGTCTGGGCATCGGCCATCAGCACAATGGGCTGACCGTTTGGCGGAACCTGGATCACGCCCGGCAGCAGGCCGTGCGACAGCATCTCGCGCTGGGCAACCCGCGTAAGTGGCCTGCCCTGTAGACGATAGCCCATCCGGTTGCTTTGGGGATTCAGTTGCCAGGAGGTACGCCAGAAGACCTCGCGGCTTTCCGGGCTGAACTCGTGGTATTCCGGTCCGGCCATCGCACGGACGCGGTTGCCAAACAGCAGTTGACGCACGCCTGCGGGTTTGCTGAAAGCGTGCTGCGGCTCGCCTAATGGCAGGTTATCGCCATCCTCAATCCGGCGACCGTCAAAACCGCCGAAACCGGCTTTCACATCGGTGCTGCAGGAACCGAGCATCGGAATTGCAGCAAATCCGCCATCCAGCGCCAGATAGCTGCGCATGCCGCGTACCGGCATCTTCAGGGTCAGCCGCTGGCCTTTTTTCACCGCCGTGCGCCAGCCCGTCCATACCGGCTGATTGTCCAGCACGGCGCTGCATCCCGCTCCGGTCAGGGCAATCCAGCCGTCGCGGGTGAATTCGGCACAAAATTGTCCGAGGGTAATCTCAAGCACCGCACTGGTTCGGGCGTTGCCCACCAGCAGATTGGCGGTTTCCATTGCCGGATGATCCAGTACTCCACCCACGCCGACGCCATACTGACGCCAGCCAGTGCGACCGGCATCCTGTAAAGTGGTACTCATCCCGGCACGAATGATCTTCAGCATATTCCCCCCTTCTGCGGCACAAAGCGCACGCTGTCGCCGGGTCTTAAGAAGGTCGGCGGCTGGGACTGTGGATTAAACAGAACAACATCAGTCTGACCAATCAGCTGCCAGCCCCCAGGTGCGGCCAGCGGATAAACACCGGTCTGGCTGCCTCCGATACCGACGGAACCGGCCGGGACCTGCACTCTTGGTTCGTCGCGGCGCGGCGTGTGCAGGCGGTCGTCCAGTCCGGCCATATAGGGAAAACCCGGCTGGAAACCGATGAAATAAACCGTGTAATCTGCTGCCGCGTGCGCTTCCACTACCTGCTGTGGGGTCAGTCCGCTGTGGCGAGCCACCTCTTCGAGATCCGGTCCGGCTGCGCCACCGTAGATCACGGGGATTTCAACCTGGCGCGTTTCCATCTCAAGCTGCTCGCTTTTTTCCCACCAGGATTGCAGCCATTCAATAGCATCCAGCGCGGTTTGCTGCGGGTCGCTCAGCATTACGGTGATGTTGTTCATCCCGGGGACGACTTCAATCACTTCCGGACGTGCCATCAGCCGTGCCGACAGCCCCCAGATACGTTGCTGACTGCTGAGGGAAACCGGGGGTTCCAGCTCAAGCACAACCGCGCGTTCACCTAGCAGATAACAACGTGCTCGTTGCAAAACTCTCCTCCTGACCGGTGTATCAGACCAGTAAATTCAATGACTAATAGTTATGCGGAAATGTAGAAGGCGTGTCAACCGGAGGTGTGGGCGACCGCTCGGGCCGCCCGGCTGAATCAGGCAGGATTGGCAATATCGACAAAGGTCACGTCAAGCCCGTAACTTTCCTGCAACCACGCGCCCAACGCCCGGATACCGCCACGTTCAGTGGCATGGTGACCGGCGGCAAAAAAGTGCAGCCCCTGTTCACGGGCGCTGTGTATAGTCTGTTCGGAAACTTCACCAGTGATGAAAGCATCCACACCAAACGCCGCCGCCGCATCAATAAACCCCTGGCCGCCGCCTGAGCACCAGGCAACACGACGGATCAGTTTCGGTGCGTTATCACCACAGTGCAGTGGCTCGCGGCCCAGCACTTTCGCAATCCGTTTCGCCAGCAGTTCGCCAGTCAGCTGCTCCTTCAACTCCCCCCAGGGGACCAGCGTCATCACTTCACCCCGCACCTCAATACCCAGATCTTTCGCCAGCTGCGCGTTGTTGCCCAGTTGGGGATGGGCATCCAGCGGCAGGTGCCAGCCGTACAAATTAATCTCGTTTACCAGCAGCGTTTTCAGCCTGTTACGCTTCATCCCGGTGATCACCTGAGCTTCATTTTTCCAGAAATAGCCGTGATGAACCAGCACCGCATCCGCCTCCAGCCGCACGGCTTCATCCAGCAGTGCCTGGCAGGCCGTCACGCCGGTGACAATCTTCTTCACCTCGCGACGTCCTTCAACCTGCAGTCCGTTGGGTGCGTAATCGCTGAAAGCCGCAGTGTTGAGTTGCTGGTTAACGATGTGTTCAAGCTCAGTGTTTCGCATGATAATTCCTGAAAATGCCCGCAGCCCGACAGGGCCAGCAAGAGTTGCGCCAGAGGCTAATCAGACCACAATAACAGACGGGATAAATGATGAGAACGGGCGAAGAGGGTCGCCCGCTGCAGAAGGACTATTTTCTCGCGGCTTCAAAGGCGGCCAGAGTACTCTTTCGGGCTTCTTTATGGTCAACAATCTGATTCGGGTAGTCCAGCGACACGCCGTGTTTTTTTGCCCATACCTGCGGCTGATGAATGTGCTGATCCGGCACCTCTTTCAGCTCCGGCAACCACTGCCGGATAAATGTGCCTTCCTTATCAAAACGCTCCCCCTGAGTGGTGGGATTGAAGATGCGGAAATAGGGTGCTGCATCGTTACCGCTGGAGGCAGCCCACTGCCAGCCACCATTATTCGCCGCCATATCGCCGTCAATCAGCCGCGACATAAAATAGCGCTCCCCTTCCCGCCAGTCGATCAGCAGATCCTTCACCAGGAAGCTGGCGACAATCATCCGCAGACGGTTGTGCATCCAACCCAGCGAGTTCAGCTGGCGCATTGCCGCATCAACAATCGGATACCCTGTTTGCCCCTGTTGCCAGGCCTCAAGGTGCGTTTTGTTGTGCTGCCACTTCACATTGTTCGTCCAGCCGATAAACGGCTGATGGCGGCACAGCTTCGGCCAGGCCACCAGCAGATGGCGATAAAACTCTCGCCAAATCAGTTCGTTCAGCCAGATAAAAACTTTGCTGTCGTCCAGTCCCTGCGGATGCTCATGCAGCAGGCGATGCAGGCACTGACTGGGAGAAAGTACACCAGTGGCCAGACAGACCGAGAGGCGACTGGTGCCATCCTCTGCAGGGATGTCACGACGATCGGGGTATTCAGTAACCGACTGCAGGCAAAACTCGCGCAGGCGCTTTAGCGCGGCACTTTCTCCTGCCGGGAACAGATGAGGATCAAATTCGTCCTGAGGATAATCAAACGGTTTCAGGGCAGGCGTTTTCTTTAACGGCGCGTTTTCACGCGCTCCCGGCGCTGGTATGCACTCCGGCAGCCCCTCATGCAGCCGTCTGACAAAGGCTTTGCTGAATGGCGTGAAGACTTTGTACATTTCCCGGTTACCGGTCAGTACGCTGCCGGGCGGCAACAACAGACTGTCATCGAATCCCTGCGAGATAATATCGAGGTCAAACAGCTCACGCTCTGCGGCTGCATCACGCTTACGCTCGTTAACCTCGTACTGATAGTTGTAAAAAAGACGGTCGACTTTATGCTGCTGGCAAAAATCCTTCAGCACCTCAATGGAGGCGGTGAAATCGTCACACTGCAACAGGTGCAGCGGAATGCCTTTCTCTGCCAGCGACTGCTGCAGATCCTGCAGGCTCTGATAAATATAAGCCGCCTGCTTTGGGGCCATATGGTGTGACTTCCACTGCGCGGGTGTGGCAATAAACAGTGCCAGAACCTGAGCTTTCGTATCGCGGCAGGCGGCGTGTAATGCTGAATTATCGTGGATACGCAGATCGTTGCGCAGCCAGACCAGATGAGTGGCCATGAGACTCCCTGAAAGAAAGATTAATGACCGTAACGCAGGCGAAGCGCTTCCGGATAGGGTTCAAAGTAGCGCTGCTGAGCCAGATAAGGATCGGGAAATTCCGCCATGTAGTGCTTCAGCAGGGTGATCGGCGCCAGTAGCGGCTGCAGCCCCTGACGGTAGTGGTCGATCAGCGAAGCGAGTTCCTGGCGCTGATTAGAAGTGAGCTGCGGGCGGAAATAACCCTGCACGTGCGAAAGCACATTGGTGTGGTTGCCCCGGGTGGCCTGATGTTTAAGTAAGTCCATCAGTCGCTGACGGTATTCGAAGGCGTACTCTTCCAGCGAGGACCAGCTATCAATGGCCGCAACAAAGCGCCCCATTTCCCGGTATTCCGGCTGTGAATGTGCCAGCAGCAGCAGCTTGTAGCGGCTGTGGAAAGCAATCAGCTTGCCGCGGCTCAACCCGCTACGCCACATCTCATTGAATTCATGCAGGGTGTAAACGCGCTCGACGAAGTTTTCGCGCAGCACCGGATCGTGCAGGCGACCATCTTCTTCAACGGGCAACCACGGCATCTGACTCATCAGCTCACGGGTTAAAACACCGGTACCCGCTTTACGGTTGTTGTTGTTATCCGGCTGATAGACACGCACCCGCTCCATGCCGCAGCTGGGCGATTTGGCGCAGACAATGTAGCCGCAGAGATGATGCAGTGAAGCAATTCTCTGCGCTGAATAGTCCTGCATCTGTTCAGTAACCGGATCGCCCCGCCCGTTGCTGAAGCACAATTCTACTGCGCCATCTGCCATTTCGGTCAGACGCAGGGCCGGACGGGGTGTGGGCAGGCCAATTGCCATTTCCGGGCAGGCCGGGACGTAGCGCATGTAAGGAGCGAGCTCGTCTGCTGCAAACGCGCAGCGCTTGTGGCCGCCATCGAAACGGACATTATCCCCAAGCAGACAGGCACTGATACCAACAGGAATTTTCTCGCTCATACTTGTACAACCTTAAACTTCTTGTAGAAGTTTAAGTGTAGCTGAAAAGCCAGCGTTGAGCGCGTTTCGTTGCAGAAATGGTGGGTGCAAGGCAAAAAAAATCCCGCCGGAGCGGGAGATTTTTTACCAGAAGTCGCCACCAGCGGCTTCCGACTGTGCCAGCCAGACCGGCTGGGTGCTGGTCTTGGACCAGATGCGATGCAGATAACTGTAAAACTGAGCCCGGTCACTGCGAAACAACATCACCGGCAGTGCCAGAATACCCACCACCAACACCGCAGCACGACGCATGACGATCCGGTGTAGCGGGTAAGGTTGATAAAGATTCATACGTCCTCCTGAAGCTGGCTTAACAACAAATGTAATCTGGCTAAAATAATAGCGCTTCCGCTGTAATTTTACTACTCATCCGACCACTTTTTTGTCGAAAAAATCGCCTTTAGCGGGCCGACCTTGTAATCTAGTTACATAAAAGTTAAATGTAACGTTATTTATTAACTTTTAATTCACATCCACTTCCCCCGCTCGTGATGCAGCACTGGCGGCCTTAATTTGCTAAATTGGGCGATAATTTTCAGTCTGTCATCGCCGTGGCCAGAATCCTGCCGCAGCCTGCAAATGAGCGAAGCACCGTGACCACAGTCCTGATTGTTGAAGATGAGAAAGAGATCCGCCGTTTTCTGCGCCTTGCCCTGGAGGGGGAAGCGCTGCGCGTCTTTGACGCTGAAACCCTGCAGCGCGGGCTGATTGAAGCCGCTACCCGCAAGCCGGATCTGGTGATCCTCGATCTGGGGCTGCCGGACGGTGACGGCAATGATTTTATCCGGGAGATTCGGCAGTGGAGCGCGATGCCGGTGATTGTGCTGTCGGCCCGCAGCGATGAGCAGGATAAAATTGCCGCGCTGGATGCTGGTGCGGATGATTTTCTCACCAAGCCTTTTGGCGTTGGTGAACTGATGGCCCGCGTGCGGGTAGCACTCCGCCATCGGGGTAATGCGACCTCACAGGCACCGGCTGCCGAAATCAGCTTCAGTGGGATAAAAGTGGATATCCCTGCCCGCCGTGTGACGCGCAGCGGTGAAGATCTGCATCTGACGCCAATTGAATTTCGCCTGCTGGTCAGCCTGCTGAATAATGCGGGAAAAGTGATGACACAGCGCCAGTTGCTGAATCAGGTCTGGGGACCGAACGCGGTGGAGCACAGCCACTACCTGCGCATCTATATGGGACACCTGCGGCAGAAGCTGGAGGTGGATCCGACACAGCCGCGCCATCTGATTACCGAGACCGGCGTGGGTTACCGGTTTATGCCCTGACGGACAATAAAAAAGGGCGGAATAAATTCCGCCCTACATTTATCATATTTACCAACTGACTAATCAGTCATTTTTATCGCATTGACCAACCGACCAATCAGGCGTTTTTCAACACTTCACTGACGATCTCCACCGCTTCTTTCTCGATCTTCTCGCGGTGCTCAGCACCCAGGAAGCTCTCGCAGTAGATTTTATAAGCATCTTCCGTACCGGATGGACGGGCAGCGAACCAGCCGTTTTCAGTCATCACTTTCAGCCCGCCAATCGACGCGCCGTTACCCGGAGCGGCAGTCAGGCGTGCAGTGATCGGATCGCCCGCCAGCGTGTCTGCACTGACCATTTCTGGTGAAAGTTTGGACAGCGCGGCTTTCTGCGCAGATGTGGCGGAAGCCTGCAGACGGTTATAGCTTGGTGCGCCAAAACGCTGAGCCAGCTCGTCGTAGTGCTGCTGCGGGTTTTTACCGGTCACCGCAGTGATTTCAGCCGCCAGCAGGCACATGATGATCCCGTCTTTGTCGGTTGACCATGGCGTGCCATCGAAGCGCAGGAAGGAAGCGCCCGCGCTCTCTTCACCACCGAAGCCGAAGCTGCCATCGAACAGGCCATCAACAAACCATTTGAAGCCCACCGGCACTTCCACCAGCTTGCGACCAATGTCGTTCACCACCCGGTCAATCATCGCGCTGGACACCAGCGTTTTGCCCACGGCGACTTCTTTGCCCCACTGCGGACGGTGCTGGAACAGGTAGTTGATCGCAACGGCCAGATAATGGTTCGGGTTCATCAAACCGGCTGGGGTGACGATGCCATGGCGGTCATAATCCGGATCGTTGGCAAACGCCAGATCGAATTTATCACGCAGCGCCAGCAGGCCTGCCATCGCGCTCTCGGAAGAGCAGTCCATACGGATCACGCCGTCTTTATCCAGGTGCATAAAGCGGAAAGTCTGGTCAACCGAATCGTTAACGATGGTCAGATCAAGGTTGTAGAACTCTGCAATACGCTGCCAGTAGGCAATACCGGAACCGCCTAACGGATCTACGCCAATTTTCAGTCCCGCTTTCTGGATCGCCGGGATATCGATGATCTGCGCCAGACCTTCGATGTAAGGCTGGATTAGATCTTTTTCCTGCAGATGGCCGCTCGCCCAGGCTTTGTCCAGCGCGATGCGCTTAACGTCTTTCAGCCCATCTTTGATCAGCTGATTGGCACGATCTTCCACAACTTTGGTGACGTTGGTATCCGCAGGTCCGCCGTTTGGTGGGTTGTACTTGATGCCGCCATCTTCCGGTGGATTATGCGAAGGGGTGATCACGATGCCGTCAGCCTGCGCACCACCGGCTTTATTGTGCTCAAGGATAGCGTTCGAGATTGCCGGAGTTGGCGTATAGCCGTTATCCAGCTGCACGATCACATCTACACCGTTAGCCGCAAGAACTTCCAGCACGGAAATGATTGCCGGTTCAGACAGTGCATGGGTGTCTTTTCCAACGTAGCAAGGACCAGTGATACCGTTCTTTTTACGCTCTTCTGCAATCGCCTGCGCAATAGCAAGAATGTGCGACTCGTTGAAGCTGTGACGTCCTGCGCTACCGCGATGGCCGGATGTGCCGAATTTCACCGCATGTTCCGCATTGCCTGGCTCAGGTTGCAGGACATAATACTGCGAAGTTAATTGTGCAACGTTAATCAGATCGCTCTGCTGGGCTGGCTGCCCGGCACGGGGGTGATTGGCCATTGGCGCTTCTCCCTGACGCTTAAATATCTGTTATAGGGTGCCGCAAACTTTGTCAGACAGTTCCACCGGGAACTGCATTGACGCCATGATGTGTTCGATCATGCTGCGTTTGCGACCTGTGTTGGTGTTAGTGATCACCCAATACGGCGTGCCGGGAATATGTTGCGGCTTGGTATGGGTGCCATTCTGTACCAGGGTTTGTTGATTACCCGCAAAGTAGACGCGCGTGCGGCCCAGAAGTGACTCGGTAGCAGCAGCAAATGCTTTGGGATCCAGACTGTACAGGGTCGACAGAATCAGCATAAACCGGTTAACCGCTTTCTTCTGTTCAGCATATTCATCGGACAGCAGCAGCTCGCGGACTGCGCGAACGCGATCCTGAGGACGATATTCCACTTTTGCCGGTGCGGCTTCTTTCACCACCGTGACAGAAGGTGACATCGTCGCGGCCGCAGCAGAGGCGACGGGCGCAGTCTGACCAGCAGAAAATTTCAGCATCCGGCGCAAAATGTCAGAGGCGCTTTCACCAATATGCTGAGTGTGGCTGGCGATATAACGGTAGAGCTCTTCGTCGACTTCAATAGTTTTCATCTTGATCCAGTACGATTATGGCTTTATAGAGACGGAATGCGCCGTGCATCAGGCAGGTGAAATCGCACGGGCGCTGAACAATCCAGCTCTAACACGAGGATTATAAAGTTAAATCCCGCCGGGGTGTAGCGCCAGCCCTCAATAGCGGCAAAAGTCAGATAATGCCGCAAAAGGATCTGGCCGGTGGCTCCGGCAAGAAATCGTAAATTTATGATACCCTAACCCTTCGTTTCAACTGTAAGAACTTTGCCATGAAATTGAATGCCCGCTTGCAATCTGAACAATCCGCCCACTCTGGCTCTCCGGTGGTGCTGATCCACGGCCTTTTTGGCAGCCTCGATAACCTCGCCGTGCTGGCTCGTGGTTTGAAAGATGAGCGGCAGATCATTCAAATCGATGTCCGCAACCACGGATTATCTCCCCGTTCGACAGAGATGAATTACACCGCAATGGCGCAGGACGTGCTGGAAACGCTGGATGAACTGGGAATCGGTCAGTTTGTCGCAGTCGGCCACTCAATGGGCGGAAAAATTGCTATGGCCCTGACCTCGCTGGCTGCCGAACGTATTGAGCAACTGGTGGTCATCGATATGGCCCCCGTCGCCTACCCTACCCGTCACCACGATGAGATCTTTGCAGCGCTGAATGCAGTGAGCGACGCAGGCGTGAAGGTGCGCAGTGAAGCCGCCGCGATAATGCGCCAGACAATAGATGAAGAGGGAGTGATTCAATTCCTGCTGAAATCTTTTCACGAGGGCGAGTGGCGTTTTAACGTGCCGGTGCTTATGGCTTGCTATGATCGCCTTATTGGCTGGCAAGCGGTTCCTTTATGGCAGCGTCCGACACTGTTTATTCGCGGAGAACTTTCGCCGTATCTGGCTGACGAATACCGTGACGACCTGCTGGCGCAATTCCCTCAGGCGCGCGCCCATGTGATTGCCGGAGCAGGACATTGGGTTCACGCGGAGAAACCTGATGCGATTTTGCGCGCAATTCGCCGTTTTTTTGCGCTGTAAAAACAATTATTTCCTGTGAAAGCTAAATCATTGTCGCCAGGACTTTCACTGGGGTATGATGGCGCGCTAAAATTTTGTCGGCGGTCGATTTTCAGCCGACTTTACGGCCCAATCCATCAGAACTCCAGCCTTTCAGTATCACGATTCTATGGCAAAAGAAAACACGGACCGCACCACGATCGATCTGTTCGCAGATGAGCGTCGTCCGGGACGACCAAAAACCAATCCGCTGACGCGCGATGAGCAGCTGCGTATCAATAAACGCAACCAGCTCAAGCGTGATAAAGTGCGCGGGCTCAAGCGCGTGGAACTGAAAATGAACAGTGACGCGGTGGATGCCCTGAACCAGCTGGCCGAGGAGCGCAACATGAGCCGCAGCGAACTGATTGAAGAAATTGTTCTGGCGCAGCTTGCCAGCCCACAGCGCTGAACGGGCCTTTGACAGGCGAAATCTGCGCGTAATGGCAAAGCACAAAGCGACAAAAGCAGGAGGATTACTCGTTTATCCCCCTGATGCGGTCTGCTATCATTGCCGTTAACACTTTAGGCCAGCCGTCTCACATTATTAAGTTTCAAGAGGTTATTAAACTCATGGCAATCGTAGGCATTTTCTTTGGCAGCGATACGGGCAATACCGAAAACATTGCAAAAATGATCCAGAAGCAGCTCGGTAAAGAAGTTGCGGAAGTTCACGATATCGCGAAAAGCAGCAAAGAAGATCTTGAAGCCTTTGATATTCTGCTGTTGGGTATCCCAACCTGGTACTACGGCGAAGCGCAGTGCGACTGGGATGACTTCTTCCCGACGCTGGAAGAGATCGACTTTAACGGTAAACTGGTTGCGCTGTTTGGCTGTGGCGACCAGGAAGACTACGCCGAATACTTTTGTGACGCCATGGGCACCATCCGCGATATCATCGAGCCAAACGGCGCAGTAATTGTGGGCCACTGGCCAACCGAAGGCTACCATTTTGAAGCCTCAAAAGGGCTGGCAGACGACACCCATTTCCTCGGCCTGGCTATCGATGAAGATCGCCAACCAGAACTGACCGCAGAGCGTACGGAGAAGTGGGTTAAACAGATTTACGACGAGCTGCAGCTCAAAGAGATCCTTGAGGCATAATCACTGGCCTGATGTGGGAGTTATCTCACATCAGGCGTGTGGTTTTTCCTATAGAAGTAATAGGCACATTTTTGTAACTTTCATCTGCAAAACTGTACAATATCGCCATCGGTCATCTCCTGCTCTCTCAGCGCCTTTTGCCCTGAAGGCGAAAAAGGAGGCAGAGCGAAATGTTAACCCCGCATGAATGCTCCCGCACCTTTACTGTGGTTTCCATTTCGACGCATCAGTTCTATACTGGGGTGCTCAGCTTTTGCTCCGACCGATGTTCAGGGCTTTTCAGCCACTTAGTGACTAGCAAAGTAACAGGATAATATCCGCATGACTGACAATAACACCGCATTAAAGAAGGCCGGCCTGAAAGTCACGCTTCCCCGACTGAAAATTCTGGAAGTGCTTCAGGAACCTGAGGGCCATCACGTCAGTGCGGAAGACTTGTACAAACGCCTGATCGACATGGGCGAAGAGATTGGTCTGGCGACGGTTTACCGCGTTCTGAACCAGTTTGATGACGCAGGGATCGTTACCCGCCATAACTTCGAAGGCGGTAAATCCGTTTTTGAACTGACTCAGCAGCATCACCACGATCATCTGATCTGCCTGGACTGCGGCAAAGTGATTGAATTCAGCGATGAATCTATCGAATCCCGTCAGCGTGATATCGCTGAACGTCATGGCATCAAGCTCAGCAACCACAGCCTGTACCTGTATGGTCACTGTGCTGCTGGTGACTGCCGTGAAGATGATACGCTGCACGACAAGTAATCGGTACTATTAAAAAAAACCGGTGACTCTTCACCGGTTTTTTTATTTGTGTCTGACTGTCTCAGCCTACCCCTCTGGTTTTTCAACCCGGCTAAAACGATTGCCATCGCCACTGACAGAACGGATCAAAACCTCACCACTGACCGACGGACGGCTGCTGTCCTGATAACGCTGCCAGCTTTTCCCGCCATCGACCGAGTAGTCAATCGCCAGACCCGGAAGCGCGATATTGGCTTCAAGTTTGCCGTCAGTAATGCGTGCACCCGGTACTGGCAGGCGATATTGCACACCAGCCTTGTCCAGCTTGCTCAACTCACGCTGCCCCAGCAGGTTAGCAAACCGCTGCCAGTCTTTCAGCTGCGCCTGGGTATCAACGTATTTTGTTTCCCCACCGATATACTCTTTACCCGCCTGGTAATCTTGCTCCCATGCAGCCCGGTGCCAGGCTCGCTCGGCGACCGAAAACACTCGTGGGAAGATCATGTATTCCATGTTTTGATCGGTGCGCACCGTCTCACTCCACAGCTGAGCGGATATCCCGTAAGCGCCAGGCCAGGCCTTGTCTGATTTAGCGGTGAAGGTTTTGCCATCGCGATCCATCGAAGTTTCGGCATTCTGCGGCAGGTTATCCGGCGAGAAGCTGAACATTTTACGCTCATCGCTAAAGCGGGTTCCCCAATAGTATCCACGCTCCAGCGGATTCACCTCATACGGGAAGTCCATATAGACGTAGTCCGGGCTGGAGATAATCACCTCATAGCCTTTTTTCGCCCAGTCATTGGCGGAATCAAAGCCGCCCCAGTAGAGCGTATCCCAGAAGTTAACTGCCACGCGCTCAATAGCAAACGCTTTGGCATTCTCGGCATCTTTCAGACCATCCTGCCATGCCTGCATGCGGCCAATACCGTGCTGTTTAACCTGCTGACTGACCTTAAGCGCAAAATAGCTCGGCAGGTGTTCCAGGTCCTCCACCTTGCCCTCTTTGACCATGGTCTGACAAACCTGCGATTTCGCCCACGGCTTGTCCTCTTTGCTCATGTCGAGCAGGCCAGTCCCGTCAACCGGCTTGTTGATATCGGAATATCCCGGTCCGAGGCGAATGTTTTTGGCCTCGTCTCCGCCAAAGTGCCAGGTTTTAATTGGCTGCCCGGCCTCACGATGCATGGCCTGAATTTCACTGATAATTTTATCGGTGAAGCGCAGGGAAGACGCAAGGCAAGGGTTCAGATAGCTGGTACGGTCGTAGAGCTGTACCGAAGTGGTATTGGAATCATCGCCGGGATCGACCAGGCGATATTCAGAGGCTTCCGCCGTTTTGCCCTCTTTGATCAGGCGGTTGTAACGGGCTTCCATCGAGATGACGGCTGCACGGGCGTGGGCTGGCATGTCGATCTCGGGGATCACTTCAATCCCGCGAGCCGCGGCATATTTCACAATCTCGATATAGTCCTGACGGCTGAAATGGCCGGTCCCATTGTTGTCGGTTTCTGGTCCTGAACCCAGCTGCGGCAGCAGACAGCGCTGCTCGCTAAGATCGTGGCAGCGTTTAGCGCCCACATCCGTCAGCTCCGGCAGGCCAGGGATCTCAATTCGCCAGGCTTCATCATCGGTGAGATGGAAGTGGAAGACGTTGATTTTCCAGGCACCCAGTTGATCCAGCATGCGCAGCACCGCCGCTTTGCTGTGGAAGTTACGTGCAACGTCCAGGAATACGCCGCGGTAGGCAAAGCGTGGCGCATCATGTGCGCTAAGGGTGGCGATTTTCGCGCTGCCATCGGCGGGAAGCAGGGAAAGGATCGACTGCAGGCCATAGAACACGCCGTTCTGATCGTAGCCGACAACTTCAGCTTTCTCTTTGCCAATAACCAGTTGATAGCCTCCGGAAACAGTCTGCTCTTTGTTCAGCGCTTTGCTGTCAATACGGGTGGTAATTTCATAGCCAGCAGGCTGTACTTTCAGCCCCAGCAGCTGGAAGCGTTGCTTCACCGCCTGCGCTTTATCTGCCGACAGACTGGCAAGATCCAGCTTCACTCCTTTTGACAGATCGGCATCCTCAGACCGGATATCAACCTGCATCGGCGTGGGCACAATCTGTCCTCTCAATGCCGAAGAGGGCAATGTAGCCACATCACTGTTCTTGTCAAAGCGACTGCTTGCTACCATCAGCACATTTTTATCGTCCGGGGTCCGCTTCCACTGCTCGCCGAAAGGTTCGACAAAAGTGGTCAGATCTTCCGAATCAGTACTGGTGATAATTTTTGGCTTTGCATCGCCAGAGGTCACGTACCAGCGCGGCATCACATCGGTGATAAACAACTGCCAGTACTCATTGATAATCGGGATTTCTACCGTCTCACCAGCGCCGAACCCTTTGAACTTCTCCGTAGGTTCCAGCCGCGTTAAATCGCCAACGATATGCACCATGCGAAACTGATCGCTCTCAACCTTCAGCGTTTCATGGACGTTAGACATATAAATCGCCCAGTCCTTACTGTCGATTGCCGGGCCTGGATTGGTTAAAGTAATGGTTGCCCGGTTGCAGGAGGCCCAGTCGGCCCCCAGCGCTGCACAGTCAATGCCGTGCTGTGCGGCCTGATTATCGGTGACTTTATACTTCACGCCGAACTGGCTAATCTGATCGACAATTTTCTGATCCGCGCTGGCGACGCCGCTGCTCAATGCTGACATCAACGCTACTGCAACAAGACTGGCTCTGAACTTGTTCATCCGTATTCCTTGTCCGTTAGTGTGGAGTTTGTTCGATTTCCTGCTGAAGTTTGCCGCAACGGGCTTCTATTGCCTCGCCGCCGCCCATCTGTTCTGCATCCAGACAGCGCTGATAATCCCGGCTCGGGATGTTTTCCTGCGGGGCCGTGGTTTTCTGCGCACAGCCGCCAAGCAGCAGCATGGCGATGACCGGTAAAACGTATTTCATGCGGTTCTCCTGTTCCGGCGGAGCCTTATTTGCCCGGCTCAAAAATGGTGAAAGGGGCCATCACAATAAACTTGATGTCTTTCTCATCCTGGAAGACGTTGCCGTAGCCACCGCCCCAGCTTGGGATGTCGGAGTGATTGTTGTAACGGGTGTAGTGCAACTTGACCAAAGTGCCTTTGACCGGGCCCTGCAGCACGGTGTAGAGCAGATCCAGATTCCACGCGGACTCTCTCAGACGGCTGCTCTGGTTAAAGACCGGATTGGTTGAGGGTCTGGCATCCCAGCCATAGGCATAAGAAGTGCCGACCGCCCAGCCGGGAAGCTGCCAGTTTTTCAGGTCGTACATCACCCCGGCAAACAGGGCTTTCTCGCCGTTAGCGTTAAAGTCCGATCGCGAATCCCACCAGACATCTAACCGGCCGTTGGAGGTGGCATAGCCTGGCGTCATTCGCTGCAGGAAGAAGCCCTGATTTCCTTCAGCTTTCACCCATGTGCCTTCCAGACGCATATCGAACGGACCGGCGGTATAACCCAGCGTGATGGCCTGCAACCAGGCGAGACCGTCATAAACATCATTGACGTTAGCCGCTCCGCCGCTCTCTTTGTCTTTCGCCCCATAAAACTGCCAGCTGGTTTTTAAATTATTTCCGGCCACCGGAAAGGCATAAGAGACTTTGCTGAAATACTGATCCATATAGTCAGCAGCCTGACCAAATGCCCCTTCCAGCACGAGGTTATTTTTAAAATCGTATTTTGCGCCAAAGGAGTGCAGATAATTGATACCGGTTACGCCATCCGCTTTGCGGAAGTTGTACATATTCCGGTACCACGGTGCCTTATATTCATCTGTCCACATATAGGAAAGTGATAATTCACCAGCATATGAAAAATCATAAGCTGCCCCGCCCTCCACGCCCCGATAAGTCCCCGGCAGGAAACTCCAGTGCGGCGCTAATAATGTCTGCCCGGTTGGCTGTAAATAACCACCGCGCAGCCAGTAATTCTGGTGTTTTAGTTTGACTGCGGCTTTATAAATACTGGCGCCATTTTCATCGCCGGTCCATTTTTCGTCCCAGCGGGTTTTGGCATCGCTGAAACCTATTTCATTGGGCGCTGCCGGGCCTTTGCTGGAAAGCTCAACTGCGCCAAAAGCAGCCAGGTCCAGACCGATAAAATCTGCCGCATAACCGGATGAAAAATCGAGACTACCGTTAAAAGTGGAGTGATGAAGATTTTGCTGATACTGGCCGTATTTATCGCTGGTGGGGTCGAGATCTTTACGTTCACGATGGCGTTGCCAGTAATAAAGTCCGCCGGTCAGAGAAGCATCGTCAACAAAGCCAGTTGCTGATGCTTGTGGAAAATAAAAAACGCCGCTGAGAGCGGTACCGCAGGCCAGGGCAAGAGTTAGCGTCTTCTTTTTAAATAGAGAGCAAGGCATCAATAACATCCTCTTCCATAAGAATAATATTCCGGCTAATCATCAAGATCGGGATTATTATGCATAACTTATTTTCTTTTTTATCTGTTATTGATGATATTTTTCGCGACGCAAATTATCAATTTTTTGTGCATTCCATGAGATGAAAGTATGACCTGCACCACATAACACGCAGTATGTAATGCGCATGTTATAAATATCAGGTTCATTTCAGACTGCATATTTCCTGATATGCCCAACAATTAACAATAATAGTGACTTTATAACCTGAGATAATTCACATCAAAAAATAACGATGCCGTTTTATTGCAGATTAAGGGGAAAAAAAACGCAGCCCGGAGGCTGCGTTCTGCATGCTCAGCGAAAAAATTATTCGCCCGCTTTAGCCCACGTATCACGCAAGCCAACGGTGCGGTTAAACACCAGCTTGTTCGGCGCGGAGTAACGGCTGTCGGCACAGAAGTACCCTTCACGCTCGAACTGATACGATTTGGCAGCCTCAGCCTGCTGCAGGCTGGTCTCTACAAAGCCCTGACGGATCAGCAGCGACTCCGGGTTGATGGTGGTCAGGAAGTCCTCTGCCGCACCAGGATTCGGTACGCTAAACAGGCGATCGTACAGGCGGAATTCTGCTGGCAGCGCGTGCCCGGCGGAAACCCAGTGGATCACGCCCTTCACTTTACGGCCGTCAGCCGGATCTTTGCTCAGCGTGTTCACATCGCAGGTGCAGAACAGGCAGGTGATATTGCCCTCTTCATCCTTTGCCACGCGCTCCGCTTTGATCACGTAGGCGTTGCGCAGGCGAACTTCTTTACCCAGCACCAGACGCTTGTAATGCTTATTAGCTTCTTCACGGAAGTCAGCACGATCAATATAGATTTCGCGACTGAACGGCACCTGGCGCGTCCCCATCTCCGGTTTGTTCGGATGGTTCGGCATGGTGATGATCTCTTCGTGACTGGACGGCAGGTTTTCAATCACCAGCTTAACCGGATCGAGAACCGCCATCGCACGTGGAGCGTTTTCATTCAGATCGTCACGGATACAGGATTCCAGCGACGCCATCTCCACGATGTTATCCTGCTTGGTCACGCCGATACGGCGGCAGAACTCGCGGATGGAAGCAGCGGAGTAGCCACGGCGACGCAGGCCGGAAACGGTCAGCATACGTGGGTCATCCCAGCCTTCCACCACCTTATCGGCCACCAGCTGAGTCAGCTTACGCTTGGACATCACGGTGTATTCGAGATTCAGGCGCGAGAACTCATACTGACGCGGATGCACAGGAATGGTGATGTTATCAAGCACCCAGTCATACAGACGACGGTTATCCTGGAACTCCAGCGTACAGAGTGAATGGGTAATCCCTTCCAGCGCATCGGAAATGCAGTGGGTAAAGTCATACATCGGGTAGATGCACCATTTGTTGCCGGTTTGATGATGCTCAGCGAATTTAATACGGTACAGCACCGGATCGCGCATCACGATAAAGTTGGAGGCCATATCGATTTTGGCGCGCAGACAGGCAGTTCCCTCGGCAAATTCGCCGTTACGCATTTTCTCAAACAGCTCAAGGTTCTCTTCCACGCTGCGATCGCGGTATGGGCTGTGTTTGCCAGGAGAGGTCAGCGTGCCACGGTATTCACGGATTTGTTCCGGCGTCAGCTCATCAACGTAGGCCAGGCCCTTGTTGATTAACTCAATGGCGTAGTGGTGCAGCTGATCGAAATAGTCAGAGGAGTAACGAACGTTGCCCGTCCATTCAAAGCCCAGCCACTGCACGTCCTGCTTGATCGACTCAACGAATTCCAGGTCTTCTTTCACCGGGTTAGTGTCATCAAAACGCAGGTTGCACTGCCCCTGATAATCTTGCGCAATACCAAAGTTGAGGCAGATAGATTTGGCATGACCAATGTGCAGATAACCATTCGGTTCCGGCGGGAAACGGGTATGCACGCTGTCATGCTTACCGGTCGCCAGATCTTCGTCGATGATCTGACGAATAAAGTTAGTTGGGCGGGCTTCTGCCTCACTCATCTTAATTTCCTCAGTAATGCTATATAAATTAGTGCGTGAAATAACGGAGTATGATCCACAAAGCCGGGCAGGGAAACAACCGTTTGTTACAGTATTCCAATAAAAAAAGGGCGGGAATTGCTTCCCGCCCTGTCAGTTTAACGTAACCTGCCGTTAACCGTTAATTTCATACAGGCGGCTTTCACCGGCAATGACCGTTTCGCCAGCCACCAGCGTGATACCGCTGAAGTCGTCGATATTGCTGACAACGATCGGGCTGATCATCGAACGGGCGTTGGCGTTGAGGAAGGCCAGGTCCATCTCCAGCACTGGCTGTCCAGCGGTGACCTCAGTCCCCTCTTCCACCAGGCGAGTGAAGCCCTTGCCGTCCAGCGCGACGGTGTCCAGCCCCATATGCACCACCACCTCAATCCCTTTATCCGTTTCCAGACAGAAGGCGTGATTGGTGTTGAAGATTTTTACCACGGTGCCGTTAGCCGGTGAGACCACCGTGCTGCTGGTTGGTTTGATGGCCAGTCCATCACCCACCGCTTTGCTGGCGAATGCTTCGTCCGGAACCTGCTCCAGGGCAACCACTTCCCCGCTGACTGGCGCAACCAGCGTCCCAATGATGCCTTTGGCGGCGTTAGGAACTGCCTGAGGAGCAACCGGAGAGACGGCAGCTGCAACACCCGGGGCCGCAGCACTGACCGGGCCTTTACTCAGCACGGTTTTCATAGCGGAGGCAATCGTTTCTGCACGAGTACCAACGATGATCTGCACGCTCTGTTTATTCAGGCGGATAACGCCGGAAGCGCCAAGGCGTTTAGCCAGTGACTCATTGATCTCCGCGCTGTCCTTAACGTTCAGGCGCAGACGAGTGATACAGGCATCAATACCGGTGAGGTTGTCAGAACCGCCCACCGCACCAATATAGCGACGTGCCAGCGTTTCAGTTTCTGACTCTTTGTTACCTGAATGGTCAACATTAGTGTCATAACCATCACTTTCATCACCGTCTACGGCCAGCTCGCGGCCAGGCGTTAGCAGGTTGAATTTTTTGATGGTGAAACGGAAGACCACATAGTAGATAACGAAGAACACCAGGCCCTGCGGGATCAGCATATACCAGTGTGTTGCCAGCGGGTTACGTGAAGAGAGCACCATATCCACCAGCCCGGCGCTGAAACCGAAACCTGAAATCCAGTGCATGCTTGCCGCAATAAATACGGAGATACCGGTCAGCAGTGCGTGGATGAAGTACAGCACCGGAGCCACGAACATGAAGGAGAATTCCAGCGGTTCAGTGATACCGGTAAAGAAGGAAGCAAACGCGGCGGCCAGCATAATCCCGCCGACTTTGGCACGATTTTCAGGGCGTGCACACTGGTAAATCGCCAGTGCGGCGCCTGGCAGACCAAACATCATGATTGGGAAGAAGCCCGCCTGATAGCGACCGGTGATACCAACCACGGCTTTGCCACTTTCCAGTGACTGCGCGCCACCCAGGAAGTTGGGGATATCGTTAATTCCGGCCACATCAAACCAGAACACGGAGTTCAGTGCGTGATGCAGACCAACCGGGATCAGTAAACGGTTGAAGAAGGCGTAGACCCCTGCGCCCGCAGAGCCCAGTTTCTGGATGTGCTCACCAAAGCTGACCAGGCCACCAAAGATCAACGGCCAGAGGTACATCAGAATAAACGCCACCAGGATCATCAGGAAGGAGACCAGAATGGGCACCAGACGACGACCGCTGAAGAAGGAGAGCGCTTTAGGCAGCTCAACGTGACTGAAGCGGTTATACATTTCCGCAGAGATAATCCCCACCAGGATACCCACGAACTGGTTGTTGATTTTGCCAAACGCAGCAGGAACCTGATCGACCGGAATTTTCTGAATCATCGACACTGCCGCAGGCGAACACAGCGTGGTGACCACCAGGAAGCCGACAAAGCCAGTCAGTGCAGCCGCACCGTCTTTATCTTTCGACATGCCATAAGCCACACCGATGGCGAACAGCACGGACATATTTTCAATAATTGCCGATCCGGACTTGATCAGCAATGCCGCCAGAGCATTGCCAGCACCCCAAGCATCCGGGTCGAGCCAGTAGCCCACCCCCATCAGGATGGCGGCAGCAGGTAGCGTTGCTACCGGCACCATTAGCGCCCTGCCTACTTTTTGTAAATAACTAAGCATATTATCCTTTCCCCCTATGAGACCCGTTAAGGCGCCAGTAACCGTTTTGTATTATTATCACGGTTAGTTGGTTTCTGAATGACAGACAAAACCACGTGATGGAGTGTAAAAAAAAATTAATTCGCTTCGCAAATTAAAACCGCTGTTTATGTGACTTTTATCACCAAAATCTCTCCTTCCTTACACCTTTGTATGGCATCTCCCGCAAACTTATTTTATGATCCGAAAAATCAACACGGATTTATCCCTCGCGGATAACAGCCCAGACCGTTACGCTTATAAGCAGCAACATGGGCATCGTGAACCCCTTTCAAACTCTGCTTACAGTGAGGTGATACATGAGACTGATTCCTCTGGCTACTCCGACCCAGGTCGGCAAATGGGCCGCCCGCCACATCGTTAACCGCATCAATGCGTTCAAACCAACCGCCGAGCGTCCATTTGTGCTGGGTCTGCCAACCGGTGGCACGCCGCTGGAAGCCTACAAGCATTTAATCGATATGCATAAAGCAGGCCAGGTCAGTTTTAAACACGTGGTCACCTTTAACATGGATGAGTATGTTGGCCTGCCGAAAGAACATCCGGAAAGTTACCACAGTTTCATGTACCGTAACTTTTTTGATCATGTTGATATTCAAAGCGAAAATATCAATCTTCTTAATGGTAATGCCCCGGATATTGACGCAGAATGCCGTCAATATGAAGAGAAAATCCGCTCATACGGCAAGATTAACCTGTTTATGGGCGGCGTGGGTAACGATGGTCACATCGCTTTTAACGAACCGGCCTCTTCTCTGGCATCCCGTACCCGTATTAAAACCTTGACTCACGATACCCGCGTGGCTAACTCTCGCTTCTTCGACGGCGATGTTGATCAGGTGCCTAAGTACGCGCTGACCGTGGGTGTGGGAACGCTGCTGGATGCAGAAGAAGTGATGATTCTGGTGACCGGCCATGTGAAAGCTCAGGCACTGCAGGCTGCTGTGGAAGGGAACGTCAACCATATGTGGACCATCAGCTGTCTGCAGCTGCATGCCAAATCCGTGGTGGTCTGTGACGAACCAGCGACCATGGAACTGAAAGTGAAAACCGTAAAGTATTTCCGCGAAATGGAAGCGGAAAATATGAAAAATCTGTAAGTTATCAGCACATGGTTAACCGCCACGAGGCGGATAATGCCGGGAGAATATTATGTACGCTTTAACGAATGGCCGTATCTTTACCGGTCACGAAATCCTTGATAATCATGCTGTTGTAATTGCTGATGGCCTGATTGAGCGCGTTTGTGCACTGGATGAACTTTCTGCCGGCGTGGCAACGCGCGATGTCAATGGCGCACTGATTGCTCCCGGTTTTATCGACCTGCAGCTTAACGGCTGCGGTGGTGTGCAGTTCAACGACGACTTAGCAGCAATCAGCGTTGAAACCCTGAATATCATGCAGAAAGCCAATGAGAAATCTGGCTGTACCAGCTTTCTGCCAACGCTGATCACCAGTACCGATGAGATGATGAAACGCGCGGTTGAAGTGATGCGCGCTTATCTGGCGCAGAACGCCAACAAGGCGCTCGGTCTGCATCTGGAAGGTCCGTGGTTAAGCCCGCGTAAACCGGGCACCCACAATCCGGCGCTGATCCGTACCCCTACTAAAGAGTTAGTCGACTTCCTGTGTGAAAATGCCGATGTTATCGGCCAAATCACTCTGGCACCGGAACAGGTCGACAGCGATGTTATCCGCCGTCTGAGCAAGGCTGGGATCGTCATCTCCGCCGGGCACTCGCATGCCACCCATGATGAAGCCCGTCGCGGTATTTCAGCTGGTGTCAGCTTTGCCACTCATTTATATAACGCGATGCCAACCATTACCGGGCGTGAACCGGGTCTGATCGGCGCGCTGTTTGACTCACCAGACGTCTGGTGCGGCATCATTGCCGATGGTTTACATGTCCACTACGCTAATATCCGTAATGCCAAACGCATCAAGGGCGACAAGCTTATCCTGGTTACCGATGCCACCGCGCCAGCGGGTGCGACCATTGATCGGTTCATTTTCGCAGGAAAAACAATATACTATCGTGATGGACTCTGCGTTGATGAGAACGGCACTCTCAGCGGTTCGGCCCTGACTATGATCGAAGCTGTGGCGAACAGCGTCGAACATGCAGGCATCGCGCTGGATGAGACGCTGCGCATGGCAACGCTGTACCCAGCCCGCGCGATGGGTATTGAGGACAAATTAGGTTCGGTGGAAGTTGGAAAAGTTGCAAACCTGACCGTTTTCACCCGTGACTATAAAATAATCAAGACCATCGTTAATGGTAACGAGGTCTAAAGCGAGTAGAGACTGAATGACCACTGGCGGCCAGGCACAAATTGGAAATGTTGATTTAGTTAAGCAACTTAACAGCGCAGCCGTTTACCGGCTGATCGACCAGCAGGGTCCGATTTCGCGTATTCAGATTGCCGAACACAGCCAGCTTGCACCCGCCAGCGTCACCAAGATTACCCGCCAGCTGATTGAACGCGGGCTGATCAAAGAAGTGGATCAGCAGGCCTCCACCGGTGGCCGCCGCGCTATCTCAATCGTCACCGAAACTCGCGGTTTCAATACTATCGGTGTCCGCCTCGGCCGCAGCGATGCCACCCTCACCCTGTTCGATCTCAGCGGCAAGTCTCTGGCGCAGGAAGATTATTCGCTGCCGGAGCAGACGCAGGAAACGCTGGAAAACGCCCTCTTCAGTGCCATTGAAAAATTTTGTGAACAGCATCAGCGTAAACTGCGTGAGTTGATTGCCATTTCCGTGATCCTGCCAGGTCTGGTGGATCCGAATAATGGGGTGATCCGCTATATGCCTCACATCCATGTTCATCACTGGCCGCTGGTCGCCAATCTTCAGCAACGTTTCAATGTCACCAGTTTTGTAGGTCATGATATCCGCAGTCTGGCGCTGGCAGAGCACTACTTTGGTGCATCCCGCGACTGTGCAGACTCTATTCTGGTGCGAGTGCACCGTGGCACCGGGGCCGGAATTATTGCCAACGGCCATATCTTCCTCGGCAGCAATGGCAACGTGGGCGAGATCGGCCATATCCAGGTTGACCCGTTGGGTGAGCGCTGCCACTGTGGTAATTTCGGTTGCCTGGAGACTATTGCGGCAAATACGGCGATTGAAAATCGCGTGCGCCATTTGCTGACGCAGGGCTACCCCAGCTCGCTGACCATGGATGATTGCCAGATGCCGCAGATTTGCAAAGCCGCGAACCGTGGTGATGCGCTGGCGGCAGAAGTGATTGAACATGTTGGCCGTCATCTGGGTAAAGCTATCGCCATTGCCATCAACCTGTTTAATCCTCAGAAAGTGGTGATCGCCGGAGAAATTATTGAAGCGGATAAAGTCCTGCTGCCAGCGATTGAAGGCTGTATCAACACTCAGGTCCTGAAGGCCTTCCGCAAAAATCTGCCGGTAGTGCGTTCAGAAATCGATCATCGTTCCGCCATTGGCGCTTTCGCGCTGGCGAAACGGGCCATGCTTAACGGCATTCTGTTACAACATTTACTGGAAGGTTAATGAGCGCCCTGACCCTGAAAGACAGTGAAAAAGTCACCCTGAAAAACGTCATTTGCGACATTGACGGTGTGCTGATGCATGACAACACCGCTGTACCAGGGGCTAATGAATTCCTGCAGCGTATTCTCGAAAAAGGGATGCCGCTGGTCGTGCTGACCAACTACCCTTCGCAGACCGCACTCGATCTCTCCAACCGTTTTGCCTCTGCGGGTATCGACCTGCCGGACAGCGTCTTTTATACCTCAGCCATGGCAACGGCTGATTTCCTGCGCCGTCAGGAAGGTAAGAAGGCCTATGTGATAGGCGAAGGTGCGCTAATCCACGAGCTGTATAAAGCCGGATTCACCATCACTGATATCAATCCGGATTTCGTTATTGTCGGTGAAACCCGCTCCTTTAACTGGGACATGATGCATAAGGCCGCCTACTTTGTTGCCAACGGCGCACGCTTTATTGCCACCAATCCGGATACCCATGCCCGCGGCTTTGTGCCCGCCTGTGGCGCGCTTTGCGCCGGGATTGAGAAAATCTCCGGCCGTCAGCCTTTCTACGTGGGAAAACCCAGCCCGTGGATTATCCGTGCGGCCCTGAATAAAATGCAGGCGCACTCAGAGGAAACAGTGATCGTGGGCGATAACCTGCGTACTGATATCCTGGCAGGCTTCCAGGCCGGTCTGGAGACGATTCTGGTGCTGTCCGGCGTCTCAACGCTGAGCGATGTCGATGCGATGCCTTTCCGCCCAAGCTGGGTTTTCCCCTCGGTTGCCGATATCGATATTTTCTGACAATCAGCCCGGCCAGCGCGCCGGGCTTTGCTGCTCACCCGCCTGATGCTTTTTTATCCACTTTAACGAAAAAATTAAGGTTTATGCAATTTAAGCCGCCATTCATTGCATATCCGTTAATATTTCAGCTTGGTCAACAGACTATTTTTCAGAGAAAAGCTAAATTGCTTGCATCACCATAGCGAGATATTGCATTTTCTTATGCATCGGGCGAAACGTTCGCCATTCACATTCACGTAATTACCATCATCACCGTCTGGGATGTCGTTAGGGAGTTAGCTATGTGTTCTATTTTTGGCGTGTTGGATCTCAAAAGCGATCCAGTTGAACTGCGTAAGAAAGCTCTGGAGCTTTCCCGTCTTATGCGTCACCGTGGCCCGGACTGGTCCGGCGTCTACGCCGATGACCACGCGATTCTGGCTCACGAACGTCTGTCAATTGTCGACGTCAATAACGGCGCACAGCCGCTGTATAACGCCGCCCATACGCATGTTCTGGCAGTGAACGGTGAAATCTACAACCATCGGGCGCTTCGTGCCGAGCTGGGTGACCGCTACGAATTCCAGACCGAATCCGACTGTGAAGTGATTCTGGCGCTGTATCAGGAAAAAGGCGTCGACTTCCTCGACGATCTGCAGGGCATGTTTGCCTTTATCCTGTATGACTCAGTGAAAAACACTTACCTGATCGGCCGTGACCATATCGGCATCATCCCGCTGTACATGGGCAATGACGAGCACGGCAACCTGTTTGTGGCTTCAGAAATGAAGGCGCTGGTGCCGGTGTGTAAAACCCTGAAAGAGTTCCCGCCGGGAAGCTACATGTCCAGCACCGACGGTGAGATCCGCCGTTACTGGCAGCGCGACTGGTTCAGCTATGAAGCGGTTGAGTACAACAAAACCGACGCTGGGGCATTAAAAGACGCGCTGGAAGAGTCCGTGAAAAGCCATCTGATGTCAGACGTGCCTTACGGCGTACTGCTCTCCGGCGGTCTGGACTCCTCTATTATTTCGGCAGTGACCAAGAAGTTTGCCGCCAAACGGGTGGAAGATCAGGATAAGAGCGAGGCCTGGTGGCCTCAACTGCACTCCTTCGCCGTCGGGCTGGCAGGCTCGCCGGATTTGAAAGCAGCAAAATCCGTTGCTGACCATCTGGGAACAGTGCATCACGAGATCCACTTCACCGTGCAGGAAGGCCTGGATGCGATCCGCGATGTAATCTATCACATTGAAACATATGACGTGACTACCATTCGCGCTTCCACGCCGATGTATCTGATGTCACGTAAGATCAAAGCGATGGGCATCAAAATGGTGCTGTCTGGCGAAGGTGCTGACGAAGTGTTCGGTGGCTACCTGTACTTCCATAAGGCACCCAACGCCAAAGAGTTCCACGAGGAGAACGTTCGTAAGCTGTTGGCCCTGCACATGTTCGACTGTGCGCGTGCCAACAAAGCGATGTCTGCCTGGGGTGTGGAAGCTCGCGTCCCGTTCCTGGACAAAAAGTTCCTCGACGTGGCGATGCGCATCAACCCGGAAGACAAAATGTGTGGCGCGAATGGCAAAATGGAAAAACACATCCTGCGTGAGTGCTTCTCCTCTTACCTTCCGGAAAGTGTCGCATGGCGTCAGAAAGAGCAGTTCTCTGACGGCGTGGGCTACAGCTGGATCGATACGCTTAAAGAAACCGCAGCGAAGCAGATCAGTGACCAGCAGTTGCAGACCGCGCATTTCCGCTTCCCGTACAACACGCCATCCTCCAAAGAAGGCTACCTGTACCGCGAGATCTTTGAAGAGCTGTTCCCGTTGGCCAGCGCGGCAGAATGCGTACCTGGCGGCCCTTCCGTTGCCTGTTCCTCTGCTAAGGCGATTGAATGGGACGAAGCGTTCAAAACCATGGACGATCCATCAGGACGCGCCGTGGGTGTCCATCAGTCAGCCTATAAATAACCTGAGGCTAATCTGAGACAAACGGGCCTTCAGCGGCCCGTTTTTTTTAAAGTAATATGCGGTTTATGTTCAATATTTGTTGATTTAATCGCCAGGCTGGTTACAAGCCAGTCAAACGAAACAGTTCAGCCAAAAAACGGGAAAAAACTTGTTGACGCTTTTAGGTCAACTCCGCATAATGCGCCCCGCAACGCCGATGAAGGTAACGCGAAAAAAGATGGCTACGTAGCTCAGCTGGTTAGAGCACAGCACTCATAATGCTGGGGTCACAGGTTCGATTCCCGTCGTAGCCACCATCTTTTTTGCGGGAGTGGCGAAATTGGTAGACGCACCAGATTTAGGTTCTGGCGCCGCAAGGTGTGCGAGTTCAAGTCTCGCCTCCCGCACCATTTCCATAAACGGTTTTGCACGGATGGGGTATCGCCAAGCGGTAAGGCACCGGTTTTTGATACCGGCATTCCCTGGTTCGAATCCAGGTACCCCAGCCAATTTTTCTTCTCAGGAAGAAATGTAGTACAGTAAGACGCAGTAAAATTAGGCTACTTAGCTCAGCTGGTTAGAGCACAGCACTCATAATGCTGGGGTCACAGGTTCGATTCCCGTAGTAGCCACCAATTTTATTGGGGTGTCGCCAAGCGGTAAGGCACTGGTTTCTGATACCAGCATTCCGGGGTTCGAATCCCTGCACCCCAGCCAATAAGTAAAAAAGCCCGCTAACGCGGGCTTTTTTACGTCTCAATTCTGGCAATATCCCGCGTACCACATCAATGATACAGCCCGGACAAATTCGCCTTCACAGTGCCGGGTGGAAGTTACTCCCTCCGGCCATACAGAAGTCTTTTAAAGTCCCAGCGCGTAGCGCAGAGCCTGCCGTTTCAATACACCCGATCGCTCTGCAACCATCAGCCCAAGATTGCGCACAATGCGTAATGGGGCTGCTGGCGTGCTGAATGCGAAGTAGAACAGATCCATTCCGCTCTGCATCAGTAAATTGTCCTTCCGGCGTTTACGCTGGTAGCGCAGTAGCACGCTTTCTGAGGCCCAGTCCTCAGCGCGATTGCGCGAAGCGGTTAGCGTATCAATTAAAGCATCCACGTCACGGTATCCCAGATTAACCCCCTGCCCCGCCAGCGGATTGATGGTGTGCGCGGCATCCCCGACCAAAGCCAGCCCCGGAAGCACATAGCGGGTAGCATGGCGACGAACCAGCGGGAAAGAGCCAGCCGCAACCGGCGCTACTTTTCCTAATCGCGCCGGGAAGTGCGTTTTAATCTCCTGTTCCAGCTGGGTCATCGACATCGCCTGCAGTTGGCGAATGCGGGCCGGGCTGTCGTACCACACCAGCGAAGCCCAGCGATCAAACAGTGGCAGGAAAGCGCGGGGGCCTTCTGGCGTAAACTGCTGCCAGGTACAATCCCCGGCATCCTGTTCGCAACAAACGCTGATCAACATACAGGACTGGGCATAATTCCAGCCGTGGATGCCAATGCCTGACAGCTGGCGTACCTGAGAGTTGGCACCATCGGCTCCGACAACTAACCGCGTCCCGATCGTCTCGCCGTTTTCCAGCGTCAGCTGCCAGCCACCGTTGCATTGCTGCAGATCTTTCAGTCGTACGGGGGAAATCAGCTTCACCTCCTGCTGCTGCAAGCGCTGCCACAGAGCCAGCTGCAGCACACTGTTTTCCACCATATAGCCCAGCTCGGGTAGCCCCAGCGACTGCGCATCGAAGCCCACCTGCGCGGTCTGCCACTCCCAGGTCACCAGTTTGCGGTAAGGCGTGCAGCGCATCGCCTGCACCCGCGGCCAGACTTCCAACTGCTTCAGCAACTCCACCGAGGCGGCACCAATGGCTGAAATCCTCACGTCGGGCGCGCTTTCTGCATCAAAATTTGCCGGTTCCTGCTGTTCAAGCACCACCACGCTAAACCCCTGTCCGGCCAGACCACTGGCCAGCGCTGCGCCCACCATTCCGCCGCCTACCACGGCAACATCCCAAATCTGCGTTGTCTCTGTCATCATTTTCAATCCCATAGACATCCATGCCCCTTACGCCTACACCTGCAAGGGCTTATTCTGTTACCCTAGTGTACCGGATTTTCGCGAGCATGATTAATGGCAACCAGATGACTAAAAAACTGCATATTAAAACCTGGGGCTGTCAGATGAACGAGTACGATTCATCCAAAATGGCCGACCTGTTAAACAGCACCCATGGCTATACCCTTACTGATGTGGCGGAAGAAGCTGACGTTCTGCTGCTCAATACCTGCTCGATCCGCGAGAAAGCGCAGGAAAAGGTTTTCCATCAGCTCGGCCGCTGGAAGCTGATTAAACGCGCCAGACCAGATGTGATTATCGGTGTGGGCGGCTGTGTGGCCTCGCAGGAAGGCGAGCTTATCCGCCAGCGCGCTCAGTGCGTCGATATCGTCTTTGGTCCTCAGACGCTGCATCGTCTGCCAGAGATGATAAACACCGTGCGCGGCTCGAAAAGCCCGGTGGTGGACGTCAGCTTCCCGGAAATTGAGAAATTTGATCGTCTGCCAGAGCCGAAAGCAGATGGCCCGTCGGCTTTCGTTTCGATCATGGAAGGCTGTAACAAATACTGTACCTTCTGCGTGGTGCCTTACACCCGTGGCGAGGAAGTGAGCCGTCCGTGCGACGATATTCTGTTTGAAATTGCCCAGCTGGCAGCGCAGGGCGTGCGTGAAGTGAATCTGCTGGGGCAGAACGTCAATGCTTACCGTGGCGAAGACTTTGAAGGTGAAATCTGCTCCTTTGCCGACCTGCTGCGCCTGGTGGCAGCCATTGACGGCATTGATCGTATCCGCTTCACCACCAGCCATCCGATTGAGTTCACCGAAGACATTATTGATGTCTATCGCGACACGCCGGAGCTGGTCAGCTTCCTGCATCTGCCGATACAGAGCGGTGCCGACCGGATTCTGACGCTGATGAAGCGTACCCACACCGCGCTGGAATACAAAGCGATCATCCGTAAGCTGATTGCTGCCCGTCCGGACATCCAGATCAGCTCAGACTTTATTGTTGGCTTCCCTGGCGAAACACAGCAGGACTTTGAGCAGACGATGAAGCTGATTGGCGAAGTGAATTTCGATACCAGCTTCAGCTTTATCTACTCCCCCCGTCCGGGAACGCCAGCGGCCGACCTGCCGGATGACGTGACGGACGAAGAGAAGAAACAGCGCCTGTATATCCTCCAGGATCGCATCAACCAGCAGGCGATGGCATGGAGCCGCCGTATGCTGGGTACCGTACAGCGTATTCTGGTGGAGGGCACTTCACGGAAAAATGTGATGGAGCTGTCTGGCCGTACCGAAAATAACCGTGTGGTTAACTTCGAAGGCACGCCTGAGATGATTGGAAAATTTGTCGATGTGGAAATCGTTGACGTCTACACCAACTCCCTGCGCGGCATCCTCGTTCGTACTGAAGATCAGATGGGCCTGCGCAGTCAGGAAACCCCTGCCTCGGTTATTGCGCGCACACGCAAAGAAAACGAGCTGGGCGTGGGCACTTTCCAGCCCTGAACCCCGACCTTTTGCGGCGAGCCTCGCAGGTTCGCCGCTGCAAATCATCCGCTTGCCCTTGCTTTGTCCGTACCGCGCCCAAATATCCGTTTCAGCGCTTGCGGATTGGCGCGCTGACATAAATAATTCCTTTATGGCTCCGCGCGTTACTGGCGACGTAAGCCGATGATAAGCCATCCTCAACCTGGCCCTGAGCGACCCAAAGGATTAGTTTGAATATTGAAACACGCGAAATCACGTTAGACCCTGCTGACAACCACCGTCTGCTGAGCCTTTGCGGCCCGTTTGACGACAATATCAAGCAGCTGGAACGCCGGTTAGGCATTGAAATCAACCGCCGCGATAACGCCTTCAAACTGGTGGGCAAAGCGCTGGTGGTGGATGCTGCCGCCCGCATCCTGCGCGACCTGTATGTGGATACCGCGCCAGTGCGTGGTCATATTCCGGATATCGATCCGGAGCAGATTCATCTGGCAATCAAAGAGAGCCGCGTGCTGGAGCAATCGGCGGACAGCGTGCCGGAATACGGCAAAGCCGTGAACATCAAAACCAAGCGCGGCGTGATCAAACCACGCACGCCCAATCAGGCGCAGTATGTCGCTAACATCCTCGACCACGACATCACTTTCGGTATCGGGCCTGCGGGGACAGGTAAAACCTACCTCGCCGTAGCAGCGGCGGTGGATGCCCTGGAGCGTCAGGAAGTCCGGCGTATTCTGCTGACCCGGCCTGCAGTCGAGGCCGGTGAAAAGCTGGGCTTCCTGCCGGGCGATCTCAGCCAGAAAGTGGACCCGTATCTGCGTCCGCTCTACGATGCCCTGTTTGAAATGCTGGGCTTTGAGCGGGTTGAAAAACTGATTGAACGTAACGTGATCGAAGTGGCCCCGCTCGCCTATATGCGCGGCCGTACGCTGAACGATGCGTTTATTATTCTGGATGAAAGCCAGAACACCACCATTGAACAGATGAAGATGTTCCTGACCCGTATTGGCTTTAACTCCAAAGCGGTGATCACCGGGGACGTCACGCAGATTGACCTGCCGCGCAACCTGAAATCGGGGCTGCGCCACGCGATCGAAGTGCTGTCTGAAGTGGATGAGATCAGCTTTAACTTCTTCCACAGTGAAGACGTGGTGCGTCACCCGGTGGTGGCCCGCGTAGTTATCGCCTATGAAGCCTGGGAAGCCGCCGACCAAAAACGTCGCGATGCTCAGGCAGAAGAACGGAAACGTGAAGCACTGGCGATACAGCTGGCGGCCTCACAGGAGCCTAAATGAGTACCGTGATTTTAGATTTACAGCTGGCGTGCGAACAGCCGGAAGGGCTGCCGACAGAATCTGATTTTCGTTGCTGGCTGGAAGCGGTGCTGCCGCAGTTTCAGGAAGAGAGTGAAGTGACAATTCGCGTGGTGGATGAGGCGGAAAGCCGCGAGCTGAACCACACTTATCGCGGTAAAGATAAACCCACCAACGTGCTCTCTTTCCCGTTCGAAGCCCCGCCGGGCATCGAGCTGCCGCTGCTTGGCGACCTGATCATCTGCCGCCAGGTGGTGGAGCAGGAAGCCGGGGAACAGGAGAAGCCGCTGCTGGCTCACTGGGCCCATATGGTGGTACATGGCAGCCTGCATTTGCTGGGTTATGACCACATTGAAGATGACGAAGCCGAAGAGATGGAGTCAATTGAGACCGAGATAATGCTTGCTCTTGGTTATGACGATCCGTACATTTCGGAGAAAGAATTACCGTAGTCAATATCGTCCCCTTCTGCCTGAGGGCAGAAGGGGCCCCCCCCTCACACAACATGAGTGACAAAACCAAAACGCCATGAGCGATGACCATTCACAGAACAATGACAGTCCCAGTAGTAAAAAGGGATTTTTTACCCTTATCCTCAACCAGCTGTTTCACGGTGAGCCTAAAAACCGCGACGACCTGCTGGAGCTAATCCGCGATTCCGAGCAGAAAGACCTGATCGATCCGGATACCCGCGACATGCTCGAAGGCGTGATGGATATTGCCGAACAGCGCGTGCGTGACATCATGATCCCCCGCTCGCAGATGATTACCCTGAAGCGGAACCAGACGCTGGAAGAGTGCCTGGAGACCATCATTGAGTCCGCCCACTCCCGCTTCCCGGTGATCAGCGAAGATAAGGACCATGTTGAAGGCATTCTGATGGCGAAAGACCTGCTGCCGTTTATGAGCAGCCAGTCCACTCCGTTCAGTATTGAAAAAGTGCTGCGCCCTGCCGTGGTGGTGCCGGAAAGCAAGCGCGTCGACCGGATGCTGAAAGAGTTCCGCTCGCAGCGCTACCATATGGCGATTGTGATCGATGAGTTCGGCGGCGTCTCCGGCCTGGTGACCATTGAAGATATTCTTGAACTGATCGTCGGTGAAATCGAAGACGAGTACGATGACGAAGAAGATCGCGATGTCCGTCAGTTGAGCCGTCACACCTATACCATCCGCGCGCTGACTCCGATTGAAGACTTTAATGAAGTGTTTGAAACCAGCTTCAGTGATGAAGAGGTGGACACCATTGGCGGTCTGGTGATGCAGGCATTTGGTCATCTGCCAGCACGCGGCGAAAGCATTGAAATCGACGGTTACCAGTTTAAGGTCGCAATGGCCGACAGCCGTCGTATCATTCAGGTTCATGTCAGGATCCCGGAAAACTCGCCGCAACCGATTTTGGAAGAATAATTCTCAATGGCTATTGCCTCAGTGTACCAGCGTCAGCGGGTTCGCCTGCTTTTAGCGCTGCTGACGGGTGCCTCTGGCACCCTTGCGTTCTCTCCGTATGACTTCTGGCCGGCCGCGCTGATTTCGCTGGCCGGTCTGCTGGCTTTAACCCTCGACCGCTCCACCCGTCAGGCAACGGCCATCGGCTTTGTCTGGGGCTTTGGCCTGTTCGGCAGCGGGATAAACTGGGTCTATGTCAGCATCGCCACCTTTGGCGGCATGCCCGGCCCGGTTAACGTCTTCCTGGTGGTGCTGCTGGCGGCATATCTGTCGCTGTTCACCATGCTGTTTGCTGCCCTGCTCAACCGGATGTTCCCGAAAAAATCCCTGCTGCGCCTGACGGTAGCCGCGCCGGTACTGTGGCAAATAACCGAGTTTCTGCGCGGCTGGATCCTGACCGGCTTCCCGTGGCTACAGTTTGGCTACAGCCAGATTGATGGTCCGCTGAAAGGGCTGGGACCGCTGACCGGTGTGGAAGGGATAACCTTTGTCCTGATGATTGTCGCCGGGCTGGCAGTCTTTGCGGCGGTGCATCGCAACTGGATGGCTGCTATTGCCGCGCTGGCTCTGCTGCTGCTGCCATGGCCGCTGCGTCAGATCAGCTGGTATCAGGCGATGCCGGAACGTGAAGTTGACGTTGCGCTGGTGCAGGGCAACATTCCACAGTTGCTGAAGTGGGACCCCAACCAGCTGATTAGCACGCTGCGGACTTATACCTCACTCAGCCGCCCCTATGTTGGCAAAGCCCCGCTGATTATCTGGCCGGAGTCCGCAATCCCGGACCTCGAAAGCAATCAGCAGCCGTTCCTTAAGTCGATGGATGAAGAACTGCGCGCCAACGGCAGCAGCCTGATCACCGGGATTGTCGACTCCCGGCTGGAGAATAACCGCTATCACGATTACAACTCGATCATCGTGCTGGGCGGCGACAGGCCATACGATTACAACAGCACCAACCGCTACCAGAAAAACCATCTGGTGCCGTTCGGCGAGTTTGTGCCGCTGGAAACCCTGCTTCGTCCGTTAGCGCCGTTCTTCGATCTGCCAATGTCCTCGTTCAGCCGCGGTGCCTACATCCAGCCGCAGTTGAAAGTGGCCGGATACAATCTGACTGCCGCGATCTGCTATGAGATCGTGCTGGGGCAGCAGGTCAGGGATAATTTCCGCCCAGATACCGACTTCCTGCTGACCATCTCTAATGACGCCTGGTTCGGTCACTCTATCGGCCCGTGGCAGCACTTCCAGATGGCGCGAATGCGTGCTCTTGAACTGGGCCGTCCGCTGCTGCGCGATACAAACAACGGTGTGACTGCCGTGGTGAACGCTGATGGCAATGCAGAAGAGATGATCCCGCAGTTCAAAGCCGACGTACTGGCAACCAAAATCACCCCGACTCAGGGACTGACGCCGTATGCCCGTTTTGGCAACTGGACGGTATGGATAATCACGCTGCTGTTTGGTCTGGCAGCGGTCATCACCGGCTGGCGTAATCGCCGCTAATCCTTTCCTGAAAGCGCTGAACTCTGTTCGGCGTTTTTTTTGGAACCTCCCACCTCCCCGCACCACTAAGCACATCCTGCTGAGAAATGTTTTAACAAAAACATTTTGGCACGATGATTGCAAAATATTACGGCGAGAACCGCTGAACAGTTTGCAGTTAGCCATACAGAACCGGCGTACGCACCATCAGGGCTCATGAAATGCCCCAGGGCGGAGCATTGCTCAAAACATTGCCTCGATTTGGTGCGGCATACTTCGCAAAAAAGAAACTTTTTTGTTTCATTGCATTAACATTCAGCTATGTTAGGGCTTTTCAGGTGCGGTTACGCCCTGGGATTAAAAAGAAAAGCAGCAGGAAATAAACATAACATCACAATCGGCGCACTTTTAAGGCGTCACACTTTGAAGGAGTTGGAGATGAAATTACGGAAACTGGGGCTGTGCCTGGCACTGGCTGGCCTTGCATCCGGACTCGCCCATGCAGAAGATGCACCGCAAACGTCCACGCTGGATAAAATTGCTAAAAACGGCGTCATCGTCGTTGGTCACCGCGAATCTTCTGTTCCTTTCTCTTACTACGATAATCAGCAAAAAGTTGTTGGCTATTCTCAGGATTATTCCAACGCCATTGTGGCGGCAATTAAAGCCAAGCTGAATAAGCCGGATCTGCAGGTAAAAATGCTGCCGATCACCTCGCAGAACCGTATTCCGCTGCTGCAAAACGGCACCTACGATTTTGAGTGTGGCTCCACCACCAATAACGCCGAGCGCCAGCAGCAGGCTGCGTTCTCCGATACTATCTTTGTGATCGGCACCCGTTTACTGGTTAAAAAAGGTAGCCCGATCAAAGACTTCCCGGACCTGAAAGGGAAAACCGTGGTGGTCACCTCCGGTACCACTTCTGAAATTCTGCTTAACAAGCTGAATGACGAGAAGAAAATGGGTATGCGCATCATCAGCGCCAAAGATCACGGGGACTCTTTCCGCACGCTGGAAAGCGGCCGTGCCGTGGCCTTTATGATGGATGATGCCCTGCTGGCTGGTGAACGTGCAAAAGCCAAAAAACCGGATAACTGGGTCATCGTCGGTACGCCACAGTCGAAAGAAGCCTATGGCTGTATGCTACGCAAAGGTGACACTACCTTTAAACAGCTGATGGATGACACCATCGCCAAAGAGCAGACCTCGGGCGAAGCAGGCAAATGGTTTGATAAGTGGTTCAGCCAGCCTATTCCACCAAAAAACCTCAACATGAATTTCGCCCTGTCTGACGATATGAAAGCCACTTTCAAAACGCCAAACGACAAGGCACTGAACTAATAACGAAAATAAGGGCGGCAAGCCGCTGCCCTATGATTGTTGAAAACAGGCTCGGACAGACAACAGCCTGAAACTGCCGCCGCAAAGTGGCAGGCATTCAGGCAAAGGTGCGAAGTGGTCGTTCCCCATGACGCACAGCAAGAAGCCTCTCATCAATCTTCAGGGTAGCTTCGCTACCCTTTTTTTCTACTGGAGTTATTTATGTCAATCGATTGGAACTGGGGAATATTCCTGCAACAGGCCCCTTTCGGTAATACCACCTATCTGGGATGGCTGTGGGCCGGCTTTAAAGTCACCATTGCCGTGTCGATCTGCGCCTGGATTATCGCTTTCTTTGTCGGTTCGCTGTTTGGTATCCTGCGCACCGTGCCCAACCGCCTGCTCTCTGCCATCGGCACCTGTTACGTCGAACTGTTCCGTAACGTACCGCTGATCGTGCAGTTCTTTATCTGGTACCTGGTGGTGCCGGAGCTGCTGCCGGAATCCATCGGCACCTGGTTTAAATCCGAGCTGGATCCGAATATTCAGTTCTTTACCTGCTCGGTGATCTGTCTGGGGCTGTTTACCGCTGCCCGCGTCTGTGAGCAGGTGCGGGCTGCGATCCAGTCGCTGCCACGCGGGCAGAAAAACGCCGGGCTGGCGATGGGCCTGACGCTGCCGCAGACTTACCGTTACGTTTTGCTGCCCAATGCCTATCGGGTGATTGTGCCACCGATGACCTCGGAAATGCTTAACCTGGTGAAAAACTCCGCTATCGCCTCCACTATCGGGCTGGTCGATATGGCGGCGCAGGCGGGCAAGCTGCTGGACTACTCCGCACACGCCTATGAATCATTTACCGCTATTACCGTTGCCTATATTGGCATCAACGTGGTGGTGATGCTGCTGATGAGCCTGGTGGAACGTAAAGTTCGCCTGCCCGGCGGCATGGGAGGCAAATAATGTACGATTTTGACTGGAGCACTATTGTTCCAA
Source organism: Erwinia sp. 009765445 (assembly GCF_058137865.1). Classification (NCBI taxonomy): domain Bacteria; kingdom Pseudomonadati; phylum Pseudomonadota; class Gammaproteobacteria; order Enterobacterales; family Erwiniaceae; genus Erwinia; species Erwinia sp. 009765445. The sequence goes on along the minus strand of NZ_JBYUWC010000006.1, from coordinate 208,451 downwards.
ACCTGCCTTACCTGTTGAACGGTATGGTGATCACGCTGAAAATCACCATTACGGCGGTGGTCTTCGGGATTATCTGGGGCACGCTGCTGGCGGTGATGCGCCTGTCCAGCTTCAAGCCGATCAGTTGGTTCGCCAAGCTGTACGTCAACCTGTTCCGCTCCGTGCCGCTGGTGATGGTGCTTTTGTGGTTCTATCTGGTGGTGCCGAGCTTCCTGCAGCAGGTGCTTGGCCTGTCGCCTAAAACCGATATCCGTCTGATCTCCGCGATGGTGGCGTTCTCGCTGTTTGAAGCCGCCTACTATTCGGAAATTATTCGCGCCGGGATCCTGAGTATTGCCCGTGGTCAGGGGAATGCCGCGCTGGCGCTGGGAATGACACACTGGCAATCCATGCAGCTGATTATCCTGCCGCAGGCGTTCCGCGCCATGGTGCCACTGCTGCTCACCCAGGGCATCGTTCTGTTTCAGGATACCTCACTGGTTTACGTACTCAGTCTTGCCGACTTCTTCCGTACCGCCGACACCATCGGCATTAACAACGGAACCGAGATTGAAATGGTACTGTTCGCCGGTGCCGTCTATTTCGTTATCAGCCTTAGCGCTTCACTGTTGGTCAGCTATTTAAAGAAAAAAAGGACAGTTTAAATGATTACCCTGAAAAACGTTTCGAAGTGGTATGGTCACTTTCAGGTACTGACCGACTGCTCTACTGAAGTTAAAAAAGGCGAAGTAGTGGTAGTTTGCGGCCCGTCAGGCTCCGGCAAATCGACCCTGATTAAAACGGTGAACGGTCTGGAGCCGATCCAGCAGGGCATCATTGAGGTCAACGGCACAGGCGTAAATGACAAACGTACTAACCTCGCCCAGTTGCGCTCCAAAGTCGGCATGGTGTTCCAGCATTTTGAACTGTTCCCTCATCTGACCATCGCCGAGAACCTGACAATTGCTCAGGTAAAAGTGCTCAAACGCAACAAAGAAGAAGCGCGGCAGAAAGGGCTGAAGCTGCTGGAGCGTGTCGGCCTCTCTGCCCACGCCGACAAGCATCCTGGCCAGCTTTCCGGCGGCCAGCAGCAGCGCGTGGCCATCGCCCGTGCGCTGTGCATGGACCCTATCGCCATGCTGTTTGATGAACCCACTTCGGCACTGGATCCGGAAATGATCAACGAAGTGCTGGATGTCATGGTCGAACTGGCAAATGAAGGCATGACCATGATGGTGGTGACCCACGAAATGGGCTTCGCCCGCAAGGTGGCGAACCGGGTGATCTTTATGGATGAAGGCAAGATTGTGGAAGATTCGCCGAAAGATGACTTCTTCAATAATCCTCAGTCAGATCGCGCGAAAGACTTCCTCGCCAAAATCCTGCATTAATTTTCTGTCAGCCCGAATTAAGCCTTACATGGCAATTCGGGCAATTGACTTAAAGATCTGAAGCAACAAGAATACAGGCTGGGAATAAAGCGTCTCGCGCCATGGACGGTGCTTTTTGCGTCTTTATGAGCAGCCAGTGTTCCCCGCGCCTGCGCTGTTTTACCCTGATTTACCCTCAACCTATGGTTCAAACGGCTGCCGCTGGAACTGATCGTTACCGCATTCCGGGCAGCGCGTCAGCGTCTCAGGCGTGTAGATTGCCCGGGTAAACTGGCATTTTTCACACACCAGATTACCCAGCCCCACCACTTCTCCACTCTGATAAACCCCGTGATGGTTCAGATCCTGAAACACTTCGCGCCACTCCAGCTGGCTCTTATCGGTAATATCCGCCAGTTCCTTCCATACGCTTTCGCGGATAATACGCATAAACACGCTGTCACTCTTCTCATCCTGAGTTTCCGTATAGCTGCGGGCAAACTCCTCCAGATCCCGCCGGACCGCCCTGGTCACATCATCAATCTGACTGCGGGTCAGCTCGCCCCGATTATTCATTCGCTGCCGGGCACTCTCCACCAGAGCATCAATATCATGATCGCCCTTATTAATCCTCTCGGTCAGGGAGGAAAGCAGTTCGCGGTAATACTGAGCAACCTTGTTCATTTTTTCTCCTTCATCTGCCAGCTGTTTACGCTATTAATTCTAGCGGCATTACCAATATTACGCGGAGATGACTGCGAAATTTGCCTGCCGTCTTCCAGCTTGCAGAGAAATGCCCCTTGTCTGGCCGGATACTGTTGTTGCGCCGGGGCCGAATCAGCTATGCTATGCGGATCTGAACGAACTCATAAAGTTTACAAAGGACCACTGGCTGCCATGCAAGAGCAATACCGCCCGGAAGAGATAGAATCCCATGTACAAAAACACTGGGATGAGAAGCAAACGTTCAAAGTGACCGAAGAGGAAGGTAAAGAGAAGTATTACTGCCTCTCCATGCTACCCTATCCTTCTGGCCGCCTACATATGGGCCACGTTCGTAACTACACCATCGGTGATGTAATCTCCCGCTACCAGCGTATGCTGGGCAAAAACGTGCTGCAGCCCATTGGCTGGGATGCGTTTGGCCTGCCAGCAGAAGGCGCTGCGGTGAAAAACAACACGGCTCCCGCACCGTGGACCTACGACAACATCGACTACATGAAGAACCAGCTCAAATTGCTGGGCTTTGGCTATGACTGGAGCCGTGAACTGGCGACCTGCCAGCCGGAATACTATCGCTGGGAACAGTGGTTCTTCACCAAACTGTATGAAAAAGGTCTGGTCTATAAAAAGACTTCTGCTGTTAACTGGTGCCCACACGACCTGACCGTTCTGGCAAATGAGCAGGTGATCGACGGCTGCTGCTGGCGCTGCGATACCAAAGTTGAGCGCAAAGAGATCCCACAGTGGTTCGTGAAAATTACCGATTATGCGGATGAGTTGCTAAACGACCTGGACAAGCTGGAAAGCTGGCCGGAGCAGGTGAAAACCATGCAGCGCAACTGGATCGGCCGCTCTGAAGGTGTGGAAATCACCTTTGACGTTGCCGACAGCAGTGAAAAACTCAGCGTTTACACCACCCGCCCGGACACCTTTATGGGCGTGAGCTACCTGGGCGTCGCTGCCGGTCACCCTCTGGCAGCACAGGCTGCTGCGAGCAATCCGGCACTGGCCGACTTTATCAATGAGTGCCGTAACACCAAAGTTGCCGAAGCTGAAATGGCGACGATGGAGAAAAAAGGCATGGCAACCGGCCTGTTCGCCATCCACCCACTGAGCGGTGAAAAACTGCCGGTGTGGGTCGCTAACTTTGTGCTGATGGAATACGGCACCGGTGCCGTGATGGCTGTACCTGGCCATGACCAGCGTGACTGGGAATTTGCCACCAAATACGATCTGCTGGTGAAACCAGTGATCCTCAATGCCGATGGCAGCGAGCCGGACCTGAGCGCTTCAGCGATGACCGAAAAAGGCACGCTGTTCAACTCTGGCGAGTATAACGGCCTGTCATATGAAGAAGGCTTTAACGCCATCGCCGATCAACTGGCCGCGAAAGGTGTCGGTGAGCGTAAGGTTAACTACCGCCTGCGCGACTGGGGTGTCTCCCGCCAACGCTACTGGGGCGCACCAATCCCAATGGTGACCCTGTTCGATGGCACCGTAATGCCAACACCAGAAGACCAACTACCGGTGATCCTGCCGGAAGATGTGGTGATGGACGGTATCACCAGCCCGATCAAAGCCGATCCTGAGTGGGCAAAAACCACCGTTAACGGCCAGCCTGCGCTGCGCGAAACCGATACCTTTGACACCTTTATGGAGTCCTCCTGGTACTACGCACGCTACACCTGCCCGGACTACGACAAAGGCATGCTGGACCCGGCTGCGGCCAACTACTGGCTGCCTGTCGATCAGTATGTTGGCGGTATCGAACACGCCATCATGCACCTGCTGTACTTCCGCTTCTACCACAAACTGCTGCGTGATGCTGGCCTGGTGAACTCTGACGAGCCAGCCAAACGCCTGCTGTGCCAGGGTATGGTCCTGGCTGATGCGTTCTACTATCTGGGCACCAGCGGTGAACGTAACTGGGTTTCTCCGGTTGATGTAACCGTTGAGCGCGACGAGAAAGGCCGCATAACCAAAGCCACCGACGAAGCGGGCCACGAGCTGGTCTACGCGGGCATGAGCAAAATGTCGAAGTCGAAAAACAACGGCATCGACCCGCAGGTCATGGTTGAGCGTTACGGCGCGGATACCGTCCGTCTGTTTATGATGTTCGCTTCCCCGGCTGAAATGACGCTGGAGTGGCAGGAATCCGGTGTGGAAGGCGCAAACCGCTTCCTGAAGCGCGTCTGGAAACTGGTTTACGAGCACACTGAAAAAGGCGCCACCGCGCCCCTGGATGTCGCTTCACTGAACGAAGACCAGAAAGCGCTGCGTCGCGACCTGCACAAAACCATCGCCAAAGTGGCCGATGACATTGGCCGCCGACAGACTTTCAACACCGCCATTGCGGCAATCATGGAGCTGATGAACAAGCTGGCCCGTGCGCCACAGGAAAGTGAGCAGGATCGTGCGCTGATGCAGGAAGCGCTGCTGGCCGTGGTTCGCATGCTATACCCGTTCACCCCGCACGCCAGCTTCACACTGTGGCAGGCGCTGGGCGGCATTGGCGACGCGGATAACGCGCCGTGGCCAGTGGCTGACGAAGACGCGATGGTGGAAGATTCTGTGCTGGTCGTCGTGCAGGTTAATGGTAAAGTACGTGGCAAAATTACCGTTCCGGCAGACAGCACGCAGGAGCAGGTTCAGGCTCGTGCCGCGCAGGAGCATCTGGTCGCCAAATATCTTGCTGGCGTCACCATTCGTAAAGTGATTTACGTACCGGGCAAGCTGCTTAACCTGGTCGTGGGTTGATGTCAGGAGGAATCGTGCGACATCCGATAATGTCAGTGTTGCTGGGCCTGGCGGTGTTGATCACCGCGGGCTGCGGCTTTCACCTGCGCGGGACCACTTCGGTCCCGCCGGAAATGAAAACCCTGATTGTTGATACAGGGGATCCGTATGGACCAATGGCTCGTGCGGTGCGTGAAGAACTGCGTCTGAACAACGTGACGGTGCTGGAAAAACCGGGCCTACGTAAAGATGTGCCTTCTCTGCGTCTGGGTGCGGAAACTCAGAGCCAGGATACGGCGACGATTTTCCAGGACGGTAAAACGGCGGAGTACTCGCTGATGATGACCGTCAGCGCACAGATACTGGTACCTAATAAAGGCATCTACCCGATCAGCGCCACCGTTTATCGTTCTTTCTTCGATAACCCGCTGGCCGCGCTGGCAAAAGACTCCGAGCAGAGCATTATCGTCAGTGAAATGCGTACCCAGGCTGCCCAGCAGCTGGTGCGTAAGCTGCTGACCGTGCATATTGCGGAGAACGATGCATCAGTGAATACGCTGGGGTCCACACCTTCGGCTGTTGACCAGACCACACCGCGTTCCGCCCTGCCTGACAACTCCTACGCCAGATGATCAGGATCTATCCTGAGCAACTCAGCGCGCAGCTCCATGAGGGGCTGCGCACTTGTTATATCCTTACCGGAAACGAACCTTTGCTGCTGCAGGAGTCGCAGGATGCCGTGCGCGCTGCAGCCCAGCAGCAGGGGTTTACTGAACATTTCAGCATCGTGCTCGACACGCATACCGACTGGGACGCCATCTTTTCTACCTGTCAGGCACTCAGCCTGTTTGCCAGCCGCCAGACGCTGATGCTGACGCTGCCGGAAAACGGCCCCAATGCCGCTATGGCTGAACAGTTGGTGATGCTTTCCACCCTGCTGCATGCCGATATCCTGCTGCTGCTGCGGGCAAGCAAGCTGACCAAAGCGCAGGAAAACAGCGCCTGGTTTAAAGCGCTGAGCGCCCATGCCGTGGTGGTTCCCTGCCAGACGCCGGAACAGGCCCAGCTACCGCGCTGGGTTGCCGCCCGTGCGAAAAACATGAAGCTGTCGCTGGACGATGCGGCGATCCAGCTGCTTTGCTACTGCTATGAAGGAAATCTGCTGGCGCTGTCCCAGGCTCTGGAGCGCCTGTCGCTGCTCTGGCCGGACGGCAAACTGACGCTGCCGAGGGTTCAACAGGCAGTGAACGATGCCGCGCACTTCACACCTTTCCACTGGGTGGATGCGTTGCTGGCCGGGAAAAGTAAGCGGGCGCAACATATTCTGCGCCAGATGCAGGCCGAAGACAGCGAGCCGGTGATCCTGCTGCGCACGGTGCAGCGTGAGCTGATGATGCTGTTAACTTTGCAGCGCCAGATGAGCAACACGCCGCTGCGGACTCTATTCGACCAGCATCGCGTATGGCAGAACCGCCGGCCATTGTTCAGTGAAGCCCTGCAGCGTTTGTCTGCCAGGCAGCTGGCCCAGGCGATCCACCTGCTGATGCGCATCGAACTGACGCTGAAACAGGATTATGGCCAGAGCGTCTGGTCAGAACTGGAAACGTTGTCGCTGCTGCTGTGCAGCAAATCATTTCCTGAGCACTTCTGCGATGTCTGAGCACAAAAGTCTCCAGGCGCTGTTTGGCGGCACTTTTGATCCCATCCATTATGGTCATCTGCAACCTGCCGAAGCGCTGGCGAAGCTGGCCGGGCTGCAGAAAATCACCCTGATGCCCAATAATGTGCCCCCACACCGTCCACAGCCTGAAGCCTCAGCGGCTCAGCGGATTAAGATGGTTGAGCTGGCAATAGCGGGTAACCCGTTGTTCAATATCGACCTGCGGGAAATGAAGCGCGACACGCCTTCGTACACTTTTGAGACGCTGGAAGCACTGCGTGCGGAACGCGGCAAACAACAGCCGCTGGCGTTTATCATCGGGCAGGATTCCTTGCTAACCTTACATAAATGGCACCGCTGGCAGGAACTGCTGACGCTGTGTCATCTGCTGGTGTGCAAACGTCCGGGTTATGACAGCAAACTGGAAACCCCGGAGCTGCAGCGCTGGCTGGAGGAGCATCAGGCTGACACTGCGGAAATCCTGCACCGGCAAGCAGCTGGCGGGATCTTTATGGCCGACACGCCGCTGGTTTCCATCTCCGCCACCGAAATTCGTGAACGTCGCCATCGCGGTGACGCCTGCGAAGACCTCCTGCCTGCTGCCGTTCTGGCCTATATCGACGATCAGGGTTTATATCGAAACGCCGATCCACGTGGTATACTGCGCCGCTAAATTTTCCGGGCCTTCCCGGAGAAACCGTATTTTAGGTTATCGCCCGCCACGGATGACGATAATCCATCCGACTTAAACCCAAGGGGGAACCTTTTGCAAGGTCAAGCACTCCAAGACTTCGTCATTGATAAAATCGACGATCTGAAAGGCCAGGATATTGTTTCTGTTAACGTTCAGGGCAAATCCAGCATCACCGACTGCATGATTATCTGCACCGGTACCTCAACGCGCCACGTGGCATCTATCGCCGATCACGTGGTGCAGGAATCCCGCGCGGCGGGAATGAAACCGCTGGGCGTCGATGGCAAAGCCACGGCGGACTGGGTGGTGGTCGATCTCGGTGACGTGATTGTGCATGTGATGCAGGAAGAGAGCCGTCAGCTCTACGAACTCGAAAAACTCTGGAGTTAATGCGTGAAGTTGCAGCTGGTCGCCGTCGGCACCAAAATGCCAGATTGGGTGCAAACCGGATTTCTGGAATACCTGCGTCGTTTCCCTAAAGATATGCCGTTTGAGCTGACCGAAGTCCCGGCAGGCAAGCGTGGGAAAAATGCCGACATCAAACGCATCCTGGAAAAAGAGGGTGAACTGATGCTGGCTGCAGTGGGCAAAGGCAACCGCATTGTGACCCTGGATATTCCGGGGCAGCCGTGGGAAACTCCACAGCTGGCCACGCAGCTTGAACGCTGGAAACAGGATGGCCGCGATGTCAGCCTGCTGATCGGTGGGCCGGAAGGCCTTTCACCAGCCTGTAAAGCAGCGGCAGAGCAAAGCTGGTCACTCTCGGCGCTGACCCTGCCCCATCCGCTGGTTCGCGTGCTGGTCGCCGAGAGTTTGTATCGGGCATGGAGCATTACGGCGAACCATCCCTATCATCGCGAATAACCAAGATTAACCGGACACACTAAAGCAGCGGATGAAATTACAACGCAACTCCTTTCGTGACTATACCGCCGAGCAGACGCTGTTTGTTCGCCGGGCACTGATCGCTTTTATTGGCATCGTCCTGCTTTCCGGTATCCTGGTGGTGAACCTGTATCACCTGCAAATCATCCGTTATAACGACTACAGCACCCGCTCCAACGAAAACCGCATCAAACTGGTGCCGGTGGCCCCCAGCCGCGGCATTATTTTCGACCGCAATGGCGTCCCTCTGGCGCTGAACCGCACCATTTACCAGATTGAGCTGGTGCCGGAGAAGGTCGAGAATCTGGAAAAAACCCTGCTGGCACTGCGCCCGATCGTCGACCTGACCGACGAAGATTTGGTGGCCTTTGAAAAAGAGCGCAAGCGCTCACGCCGCTTCACCTCAATTCCGGTGAAGACCGGCCTGAATGATGTGCAGGTCGCCCGCTTTGCCGTCAATCAGTACGCTTTCCCGGGTGTGGAAGTAAAAGGCTATCAGCGCCGCTACTATCCCTATAATTCCGCACTGACCCACGTGCTGGGTTATGTCTCCAAAATTAACGATCGAGACGTTGACCGGCTGGATAAAGAGGGCAAATGGCCGAATTATGCCGCCACACACGATATCGGCAAGCTGGGGATCGAGCGCTATTACGAAGATATGCTGCACGGCAAAACCGGTTATGAAGAGGTTGAGGTGAACAACCGTGGCCGGGTAATCCGCCAGTTGCACGAGCAGACACCGCAGGCCGGTCAGGACATCTATCTCACCATCGATCTGAAACTGCAGCAGTATATTGAAACACTTCTGGCAGGCAGTCGTGCCGCCGTGGTGGTGACAGACCCGCGCAACGGCGATATCCTGGCGATGGTCTCGATGCCGAGCTATGACCCGAACCTGTTTGTCGACGGGATCAGCAGCAAAGACTACAACATGCTGCTTAACGATCCGAACCGTCCGCTGATTAACCGGGCCACTCAGGGCGCCTATCCCCCTGCCTCGACCGTGAAGCCTTACATTGCAGTTTCAGCTCTCTCTGCAGGCGTAATCAATCGTAACACCAGCCTGTTCGATCCGGGTTGGTGGCAGCTGCCCGGTTCGGAAAAACGCTTCCGCGACTGGAAACACTGGGGCCATGGGCGGCTGAACGTGACCAAATCACTGGAAGAGTCAGCGGATACCTTTTTCTATCAGGTCGCTTATGACATGGGCATCGATCGCCTGTCAGAATGGATGAACAAATTTGGTTACGGGCATCTGACCGGGATCGACCTGGTGGAAGAAACGCCGGGCAACATGCCAACCCGCGACTGGAAAATGAAGCGCTTTAAAAAGCCGTGGTACCAGGGCGATACCATCCCGGTGGGGATTGGTCAGGGCTACTGGACGGCAACGCCGGTACAGATGAACAAGGCAATGATGATCCTGATTAACGACGGGGTGATCAAAACGCCGCACCTGATGTCTTCGAGCGTGGTCGATAACGTTAAGGTGCCCTATCGCCAGCCCGAGACGCCGCCCGTGGCGGATATCCATAACGGTAACTGGGAAATTGCCAAAGACGGCATGTACGGTGTGGCTAACCGGCCAAACGGTACGGCGCGTAAAAGCTTTGCCGATGCACCTTACAAAATTGCGGCCAAATCCGGGACGGCTCAGGTATTTGGCCTGAAGGCTAACGAGACTTATAACGCACATAAAGTGTCAGAACTGCTGCGAGACCATAAGCTGATGACTGCTTTTGCTCCTTACGACAATCCCCGCGTGGCGGTGACCATGATCCTGGAGAACGGCGGTGCTGGTCCGGCGGTGGGTACCATCATGCGTCAAATCCTCGACCATATTATGCTCGGGGATAACAATACCAACCTGCCGGATGCGTCACCGCTGCCGTCCGGCTATGAAGGTGAATAACCATGAATGACAGTCATCAGAAACGCACTATCTGGACACGCATTCACGTTGATCCAACCTTCTTTATCCTGATCGCCGCCCTGCTGGTGTACAGCGCTCTTGTTATCTGGAGCGCCAGCGGTCAGGATCCGGGCATGATGGAGCGTAAGCTCGGACAGATTGCGATGGGCGTGGTGATAATGCTGGTGATGGCGCAGATCCCGCCCAGGGTGTACGAGGGCTGGGCACCCTATCTTTATATTCTCTGCGTGATATTGCTGATCGCCGTGGATGCCTTCGGCCATATCAGTAAAGGTGCACAGCGCTGGCTGGATCTGGGCGTGGTGCGTTTTCAGCCTTCGGAGATCGCCAAGATTGCCGTGCCGCTGATGGTCGCCCGCTTTATTAACCGCGACGTCTGCCCGCCAACGCTGAAAAATACCGCCATCGCGCTGGTGCTGATCTTTATGCCGACGCTGCTGGTGGCGGCACAGCCTGACCTGGGCACCGCGATCCTGATTGCCTCTTCCGGGCTGTTTGTTCTGTTCCTGTCGGGCATGAGCTGGAAGCTGATCCTCGTGGCGGTGCTGATGGTAGCGGCCTTTGTTCCGGTACTGTGGTTCTTCCTGATGCATGACTATCAGCGCGACCGCGTGATGATGCTGCTCGACCCGGAGAGTGACCCGCTGGGGGCCGGTTATCACATTATTCAGTCGAAAATCGCCATCGGTTCTGGCGGCCTGCGTGGCAAAGGGTGGCTGCACGGTACCCAGTCGCAGCTGGAGTTCCTGCCCGAGCGCCATACCGACTTTATCTTTGCGGTTCTGGCAGAAGAATTAGGATTAGTCGGCGTGCTGATCCTGCTGGTACTCTACGTGCTGGTGATTATGCGTGGTCTGGTGATGGCCGCCCGTGCGCAGACAACCTTTGGCCGCGTGATGGCCGGAGGGCTGATGCTGATCTTCTTTGTCTATGTTTTTGTTAACATTGGGATGGTGAGCGGCATTCTGCCTGTGGTCGGGGTTCCGCTGCCGCTGGTCAGTTACGGCGGTTCCGCTCTGATTGTTCTGATGGCCGGATTTGGCATAATCATGTCGATCCACACCCACCGAAAACTGTTGTCGAAAAGCGTTTAAGAGGCTTGAACATGCGTAAGGACTGGCTCTGGATTGGCCTGGCTGCAACTCTGCTGGCGGCCTGTAGTACCACTGAACAGCAGGCTCCTGCCCCACAACAGCCGGTCTATAACGGCCCGGTAGTGGAGATTGGCGGCGTGGACCCCATCTATGAACCGTTGAATCCCAATGCCAATCAGGACTACACGATGAACGGTAAAAAATACCGCATCGTGAAAGATCCTTCCAACTTCAGTGAAACCGGTCTGGCGACCTGGTACGGCGATGAAGCCAGCGGCAACCGCACGGCCAGCGGTGAGCAGTTCGATCCGGAAGGCCTGACGGCAGCTCATCCGACACTTCCCATTCCCAGCTATGTTCGCGTCACTAACCTGGCCAATGGCCGTCAGCTGGTGGTTCGCGTTAACGATCGCGGTCCTTACACGCCGGGGCGGATTATCGACCTGTCGAAAGCAGCGGGCGACCGCCTGAACATCTCCAACAATACTCGCGTAAAAGTGGACTTTATCAGCGTCGCACCAGATGGCACGCTGTCAGGCCCGGGCACTATTGGTACCCGCGTTGCCAAACAAAGCTATGCGCTGCCAGCCCGCCCGGATATTGGCGGCGGTATGGTGGTGATGGGCGCAGGTGCCGGGGCAGGATCCATGCCTCAACAGAGCCAGCCCATACAGCCTGTTCAACCAGTTGCCGGCCAGCAACAGCAACCGGAATCCCGCCCGGTGGACACCAGCAGCCTGAACAGTGACGACAACATGGGGGCACCGGTCCGAAGCAGTGGCTTTTTAGGAGCGCCTCAGCCGCTGCGTAACGGCGTGCTGGAAGGCAGCGAGCCTGTTGCGGCTCCAGCTTCTGCTCCTGATGCGGTGGCCGCTCCTGCGGCCGTTGCCGCGCCAGCCGCTGCAGCTTCAGCTCCCCGTGCGGCAGCTGGAACAACTTACGTCGTTCAGGTTGGCGCCGTCAGCGATCCAGCCCGCGCTCACCAGCTGATGACATCGCTGAGCAAAAAATTCGGCGTGCCCGGTGCCGTAGACAATCACGGCAACGTTTATCGTATTCAGTTGGGCCGCTTCAGCTCGCGTCAGCAGGCCAGTTCCCTGCAGCAGCGGCTGTCTGCTGAAGCCGGTCAATCCTCATTTATCACCGTCGCACCTGACAAAATGTAATGCTGCTCCGGCAGATCGTCTGCGGGTAACAGAGTGAAAACCTGTTAACCCGCACAGATAAAGACGGATGCCGGGCAGGACTGCTTTTGCTATAGTGAGTCACTTTTTTTAACTTAGCCACGGATGTTGTAGTCCTGAACATGAACAATCTGACCTCTACCCAACGACTCAAACGCCTGACGGCAGGTTCGCTGATTGCCCTCAGCCTCGCCTCTTTCGCCCACGCTGACGATGTGAACATTAAAACAATGATCCCCGGCGTGCCTGATATTGATGCTGAAGCCTATGTGCTGATGGACGCCAACTCCGGCAAGGTGCTGGCAGAAAAAAATGCCGATGCGCGCCGCGACCCGGCCAGTCTGACCAAAATGATGACCAGCTATGTCATCGGTCAGGCCGTTAAGGCAGGTAAAATTCATCAGGATGACGTGGTTACCGTGGGCAAAGATGCCTGGGCAACCGGCAACCCGGTGTTCAAAGGCTCTTCCCTGATGTTCCTGAAGCCTGGCGACCGCGTCCCGGTTTCCCAACTGACACGCGGTATCGTGCTGCAGTCCGGTAACGACGCCTGTGTGGCAATGGCCGACTATGTTGCCGGAAGCCAGGACGCTTTCGTCGGTCTGATGAACAACTACGTTAAGGCGCTCGGCCTGCAGAACACTCACTTCCAGACCGTTCACGGCCTGGATGCAGAAGGCCAGTACAGTTCCGCCCGTGATATGGCTCTGATTGGTCAGGCGCTGATCCGCGACGTTCCGGAAGAGTATGCCGTCTATAAAGAGAAAGAGTTCACCTTTAATAACATCCGCCAGATGAACCGTAACGGCCTGCTGTGGGATACCAGCCTGCAGGTTGATGGCATCAAAACCGGTCACACTGAAGCGGCAGGCTATAACCTGGTGGCTTCCGCGACCGAAGGCCAGATGCGTCTGATCTCTGCGGTGATGGGTGGTCACACCTATAAAGGCCGTGAAACTGAGAGCAAAAAGCTGCTGACCTGGGGCTTCCGCTTCTTCGAAACCGTGGCACCGCTGAAGGCTGGTAAAGAGTTCGCCTCAGAGCCAGTGTGGTTCGGTAACAGCGATCGCGTTCAGCTGGGCGTGGAAAAAGACGTTTATCTGACCATTCCACGTGGCCGGATGAAAGATCTGAAGGCCAGCTATACGCTGACCAACACCGAGCTGCACGCCCCGCTGACCAAAAACCAGGTAGTGGGCACCATCAACTTCCAGCTGGATGGTAAAACCATCGAGCAGCACCCGCTGGTGGTGCTGAACGATATGCCGGAAGGCGGCTTTATCGGTCGTATCGTCGATTATATCAAGCTGATGTTCCACCACTGGTTTGGTTAACAGCCTCTCCCCCGCATGATGCGACAACAAGAGGGCGGGATTTATTCCGCCCTTCATGCTGCGGTTTCTGCAACCACTGTTAACCCCTCTTGATTTCGGCGTGAATGCCCCCCATATTTGATTTATATCCAGGCTCCCGCTGCGGCGGGAGCCTTTGTTTTGGCGTTACCGGAGCTCCTATGAAAACCAATCTTAAAGAACTGCTCGAATTCCCTACTCCATTCACTTACAAAGTGATGGGACTGGCACAGCCAGAGCTGGTTGATCAGGTGGTTGAAGTTGTTCAGCGCCATGCCCCGGGTGACTACTCTCCGGACGTGAAGCCAAGCAGCAAAGGCAACTACCACTCGGTCTCCATCACCATCACGGCAACCCATATTGAGCAGGTGGAAACCCTGTACGAAGAGCTGGGCAAAATAGAAATCGTCCGGATGGTTCTGTAAGTCCCTCCCCTGGCCGGGAGCAGCTGGTTGTTGCTTCTGGTCAGCGTTATACTCCCCCCTTCTTTCATCAGCGGACTTCGCGTTTTGAACCAGGATACCTTACTGATCCGTCAGCTGGGCTTACAGCCGTGGACTACCGTCTCTCAGGCGATGCATGACTTTACCGATCGACGTGACGACACCACGCCGGATGAGATCTGGCTGGTGGAGCATCAGCCCGTGTTCACTCAGGGACAGGCGGGAAAAGCGGAACACCTGTTGATGCCGGGTAACATCCCGGTGATGCAGAGCGACCGTGGCGGTCAGGTGACCTATCACGGGCCAGGCCAGCAGGTGATGTATGTGATGATCAACCTTAAACGCCGCAAAGTGGGCGTCCGCCAGCTGGTCACTGCCATCGAACAGACGGTGGTCGATACGCTCGCGCATTTTGGCGTTGAAGCTGCAGCCAGAGCGGATGCGCCTGGCGTTTACGTCAGCAATAAAAAGATCTGCTCGCTGGGGCTGAGGATCCGTCAGGGCTGCTCGTTTCATGGCCTGGCGCTGAATATCAACATGGACCTGGCCCCCTTCCTGCGCATCAACCCCTGCGGTTATGCCGGGCTGGAGATGACCCAACTCAGCGCCCTGAAACCCGGCACCACCCTTTCCGACGTGCAGCCCCTGCTGATTGAAAACTTCGCCCGACTGCTGGCAATCCCTGAAGTTGCCTGGCTGGCAGACAATGAGCTGCCATAAAGGTAACCGTGCGTGCGGATTTACAATTCCGTCACAATTTCTCTCGCTGGCTGGCTGCAAGTCGCCAGCCGGAATGATATAATTTTTGCGCTTTTCTCAAATAAAGTTGAATACCATTATCACTCTTTGAGTTTTTGCGGCTGTCAGAGCGCATGCCAACCTGGAACTTGCAAGACTATGAGTAAACCCATTCAGATGGAACGCGGCGTTAAATACCGCGACGCAGACAAAATGGCCCTGATCCCGGTGAAAACCGTGGTCACTGAGCGCACGGAGATTTTACGTAAGCCGGAGTGGATGAAAATCAAGCTGCCAGCCGACTCCAGCCGCATCCAGGGCATTAAAGCCGCCATGCGCAAAAACGGCCTGCACTCCGTCTGTGAAGAGGCCTCCTGCCCTAACCTTGCAGAGTGTTTCAACCATGGTACGGCAACCTTTATGATCCTCGGGGCCATCTGCACCCGTCGCTGCCCGTTCTGCGATGTGGCCCACGGCCGTCCCGTCGCGCCAGATGCTAACGAGCCGGGGAAACTGGCCCAGACCATTGCAGATATGGCTCTGCGTTACGTGGTGATCACCTCGGTTGATCGCGATGACCTGCGTGATGGCGGCGCACAGCACTTTGCTGACTGTATTACCGCAATCCGCGAGAAAAGCCCGAGCATTAAGATTGAAACGCTGGTGCCGGACTTCCGTGGCCGTATGGATCGCGCGCTGGAGATCCTTAATGCCACGCCGCCAGACGTGTTCAACCACAACCTGGAAAACGTGCCGCGTGTTTACCGTCAGGTACGTCCGGGCGCTAACTACGAATGGTCGCTGAAGCTGCTGGAGCGCTTTAAAGAAGCGCATCCGGAGATCCCAACCAAGTCAGGTCTGATGGTGGGACTGGGCGAGACCAATGCGGAAATCGTTGAAGTGATGCGTGACCTGCGCCGCCATGGCGTGACCATGCTGACGCTGGGACAGTATCTGCAACCAAGCCGTCACCACCTGCCGGTTCAGCGCTACGTAAGCCCGGCGGAGTTTGATGAGATGAAAGAAGCAGCGATGGGGATGGGCTTCACGCATGCGGCCTGTGGCCCGTTCGTGCGCTCTTCCTATCATGCGGATATGCAGGCGAAAGGCCTGGAAGTGAAGTAAATCTCTTTTGCCATGCGGGGCGAATTTGGTTCGCCTGGCCGTTATATTTTTTTACAAACATACAACGAAAACAAAAAACGGATGACTCAGTCATCCGTTTTTTTATCTCGTCCGCAAGAGATTACTCTTTGTGAGCAACCTGCTCTGCAGGCTTCTCTTCTGCGGCCGGCGCTTTTTTAGCGGAAGTGTCGTCGTCACTCATGGCTTTTTTGAAGCCTTTAATCGCAGACCCCAGATCGCCACCGAGAGAACGTAACTTATTGGTTCCGAACAGTAACACGATCAGAGCACCGATGATCAGCAGCTTGGCAATACTGATACCTTCCATACACACCTTCTTTTTAAAATCTGACCTGATTTACGGTCAATAACAATAAAGTGTATTAACGCGCACATCACCGGTCAATACAACCGCAATCTGTAACAGAGTAATATCTGCACAGCTGCATCAGGGATAATATCAGATAAATCGGCTCAGGAAAGCCTGGAATCGGGGATGTTGTGGATTTACCAGCACCTCTTCCGGCGGTCCCTGCTCCACCACCACTCCGCCATCCATAAAGACCACCCGATCCGCGGCTTCGCGGGCAAAGCCAATTTCATGCGTCACCACCACCATCGTCAGCCCCCGATCGGCAAGGGTGCGCATGGTAGCCAGTACTTCCCCCACCAGCTCCGGATCCAGCGCCGAAGTTGGTTCGTCGAACAACATCAGCTTAGGCCGGATCGCCAGCGCGCGGGCAATCGCCACTCGCTGCTGCTGCCCGCCAGAAAGATGACGCGGCCAGGCATCCGCTTTATCACTCAACCCGACCGTAGCCAGCAGCTCGGTAGCGTGGCGTGTGGCCTCTTCCCGTGACTGCTTGTGCACGCCAATCGGCGCTTCGATGATATTCTGCAACACCGTCATATGCGGATAGAGGTTGAACTGCTGAAACACCATGCCAATCTCCTGGCGCTGACGGGCAATTTTCCGCGCCGACAGGCGGTGCAATATCCCTTTCTTCAGCTCATAGCCAACCTGATGGTCACCGACCATAATTGACCCGGCGTTCATATCTTCCAGATGGTTAATGCAGCGCAGGAAGGTGGATTTCCCGGAGCCGGACGGCCCGAGGATCACCACTACTTCACCAGGCATCACGTCCATATCGATGCCTTTCAGCACCTCATTATCGCCATAACTTTTCTGCACATTACGCGCGCGAACCAGCGGCTGAATTTCGCTCATACATCCTCCTTACGGACCAAAGGACGGTTGACCATCGGAGTGGCTTTGCGGTCCGATGCAGGCTGGCGACGCTTCGCCACTGTCACAGTACGGCGTACACCTCTGGAGTAGTAACGTTCAATCGCGGACTGACCGACATTGAGAATTGAAGTGATAAGCAAATACCAGATCACCGCTACCATCAGCATCGGGATCACTTCAAAGGTTCGGTTATACACCGACTGTACCGAATAGAGCAGATCGCCCATGGCGATAACACTCACCAGCGAGGTTGCCTTGATCATACTGATCAGCTGGTTGCCGGTTGGCGGGATAATCGAACGCATCGCCTGCGGAATAATAATACGGCGCAATGCGCGTGCGCGGCTCATCCCGAATGCCTGAGTCGTTTCCACCTGACCGTTATCCACCGACTGCAAACCACCACGAATGATTTCCGCCATGTAGGCCGCTTCATTCAATGCCAGACCCGCGATGGCAGCGGTCAACGGGGTGATAAGGTCGTTGGTGTTCCAGCTTGCGAATACCGGGCCGCCCAGCGGAATACCAAGGGTGATTTTTGGGAACAACGTTGACATGTTGTACCAGAATATCAGTTGCACCAGCAGCGGAGTGCCACGGAAGAACCAGATATACAGACCAGATAAACCACTCAGCAGACGATTATCCGACAGGCGGCAAACCGCCAGCAGCAAGCCCAGCAGGGTGCCGAGGATCATCGAGACCACGGTCAGCCCCAGCGTGACCTGCAGCCCCTTCATCACCGAAGCCTCGGTAAACCACTTCAGCACCACGCTCCACTCGAAATTGGGGTTGGTGGCTACCAGCCAGGCAAAGTTGGCGACAATCACCAGCACCACAATCCAGCAAACCAGGCGTCCATAGCGTGGTGCGCTGCGGGCGAAAGCCACATCGCGCTGTTGCACGTCTGCCCTTTCCCTGGCTCGTGAATCGGTGGTGCCTTTGATCATTTCGCTACCCCTTTCGCCAGGTTAACCCCCGGCTGCTTGATCATGTTGCCATCCAGTTTCCACTTCTTCATTATCGCCGCGTAAGTCCCGTTGGCGAACAGCTCTTTGTAACCGTCGAGTACCACTTTGCCCAGCTCAGAATCTTTCGGCACCACAGTGCCCTGGAAGATATCGCCAAAGCCGTTTTTCTTACCCTGACCGGTCAGTTCCAGCTGACCGTGCGCCTGGTCGACGAAATAGACCAGTGGTGCCTGAGAAGAGAAGAAGGCATCAGAGCGTTTGGAGCGTACTGCCAGGATAGAAGAGGGCTGGTCGGTGAAGGACTGCACCGTCACGGCTGGTTTACCGGCGGCGGTACAGACTTCTGACTGCTTGCGGATCACCTGCTCGGCAGAACCGGCAGCCATCACGGCAATACGTTTGCCGCAGGTATCATCCAGGCCGTTGATACTGGACGGGTTGCCTTTCTGCACGGCAAATACCACGAACTCCTGCACGAAATCGATAAAGTCGTTTTTCTCCTGGCGGTCCGGATAATCGCCAATCGGGCCGATGGCCAGCTGGTAACGACCCGATTTGATCCCGGCCAGCACGCCTGACAGGCCACTGACCGTTGCATGTTCAATTTTGATCCCCAGCATCTGCGCCAGTGCCTCGGTAAGATCGGCAGAAGCACCGGTCATGGAAGTCGGGCCTTCAACGATCTCGTACGGAGGGAAAGAACCGTTGTTTACCGAGATCATTTTACCAGCTTGTTTGATATCAGCGGGTAAACGATCGTGCAACGCCTGATCCATTTTCTGTGCCGGAATGGCATCTGCGGCCTGAGCCAGGCCCGCGGTTAAGCCCAGAGCCAGAGTGATGGCAGTGGCAATCTTCTTCATCAGTAAACTCCCCGTTATTTTATTTATTGTTAAGTTCTGGACGAGCAAAACGACGGTTTTCCAGCACCGGCAGGACGTTGCGGGCATGAGCAATGCGGGCAGGATCCAAATCAGCAAACACCAGCGCCGGAGCTTCGGCGGCTTTGACAATCGCCACGCCCAGCGGGTCAACAACCAGACTGTTACCGATATTGCGCGGGCCGCACTCGCCCACCGCCACCAGATAACAGGTGTTTTCTAACGCACGGGCGGTAACCAGCACCTCCCAGTGCATCTCCTTCAGCGGGCCTTTCACCCAGGCTGCAGGCAGCACCAGCACGTCAGCACCATCCAGCACCAGGCGGCGGGCCTGTTCCGGGAAACGCACGTCATAGCAGGTCATCAGACCCACTTTCATCCCGGCAACATCGACCAGCGGCGGAACTTCATTGCCTGGCGTAACGTTGCGTGATTCCTGCATGGCGAAGGCATCATAGAGATGGAGTTTGTCATAGCGGGCAACGATTTCGCCGTTGCGAATGGCAATCAGCACGTTCAGCGCCCGGCCATCACCGTTCGGCACGTGTACGGTCATCATGGTGGTCAGATTATTGCCACGGCTGGCCGCGTAAACCTCAGTCAGGAACGGGCCATCCAGCGGCTGAGCAGCTTTCAGCACCAGATCCGGATCGGCGATATCACGAGCCAGCACGCCTTCCGGCAGGACCAGTAAATCAGCACCGCCAGCTTCGGCCTGAGCCATCAGGCCGGTAATGGTTTCGGCATTTTCCTGCCACTCGCGGCTGACCGCGAACTGTCCTAATGCAACTTTCATCGTTATGCTCCTGTGGTCACGGCGGGGAACAGCTCTTCCGGCGTGAGGCGGTCTGAGCTAATACCCTGCTCAAAAAGCTCGCTGGCAAAATCACCAATCATCTTCTTGTTAGCTGTAAAACCGTTGGCGTTCCAGTCGGCAGGTAAATCCTGCGCGGTGCGTCGCAGATCGTCGAGCAACCACGGGGTGGTATCGGCGTATTTTTCGCGTTTGTCATTCCACAGCTTCGCAGACTGTTCAATCAGTTCGCTGACCTGCTGCGGGATGTCCGGATGGGCTTCGGCAATTTCGGGTTTAAAGGCCAGCAGATGGTGACCGGGGATGTAGCCCACGCGGCTAAAGTATTCCAGCTCGGCCTGGCGGAAATCGGTTTGCAACTGACGCAGACCGGATCCCTTCAGGAAGAAGCCCTGCGGCATGAATGGCGTAAATACCGCATCCAGCTCGCCCGCTCTGAGCAGGTCGATCAGCGGATGCTCGCCCGGTGCAGCTTCAATGCGTCCGGGACGACCAAAACCGTTCAGGCGATCGACAATCGGATGCTCCGGCGTCAGGCGCCCAGCAAACCAGTAAGCATCATCAATGCCCACACCGGCTTCACGCAACAGCGCACGGGTCCAGGTATTCCCGGAGTCCTGCCAGCCGGTCACGCCGATTTTTTTCCCTTTCAGCTGGTCCAGAGTAACGATCGGGTTATCTTCGGTGGTGATGATGCAGCGCTGACGGAAACCGCGCATCAGGAAGTGAGGCAGCGCCAGCAGCGAGTTATCGCCCTTCGCCCTCAGTTGAGCATAGCGGCTGAAGGAGATTTCAGCCGCGTCATAGTCGCTGCTGGTTGCCAGATCGCCCACCAGCGTTCCCACGCGATGCACCTCCAGCTTAAAGCCTTGTGGCTTGATATCGCCCAGTGCCAGCGGCGTGAAATAATCCCAGTCTCGTACCGCCAGTCTGATCGTAACCATCTGCTCTCTCTCTCGTTGCCTGAAAGCGCCAGAACAGAGCGCTTAAATAGTGTTCAAATAATGCTTGAATTCGATACTAGATCGATAATAATATCTGTACAATATTTTCTTTGTTACTGAACAAATGGATTTCTTATGACCTCAACGCTGGACCTGAACTGGTTTGCTGAACGCCTGACGGATGCCTCGGTAAAAGGGATTGCGGGCGTAACAGCGGGACTGATCCGCGAGGGTCAGATTCCGATCGGCACTCATCTGCCGTCGGTGCGGGATCTGGCTGAAGCATTAGGGGTCAGTCCAGCGACGGTCTCAGCGGCATGGGGCCAGCTTAAGCGGCAAAAAGTGATCGCCGGGAAGGGGCGTAGCGGAGTATGGGTTTGCGGCGATAACGTGACGTCGAGACCTGTGCGTTTCGAGAAGATTGGCAATTATGGCGACAATATCCGCGCCGATCTCGCCATGGCCTCACCGGATCCGGCCCTGCTTCCCGATCTGAAACAGGCGATGCTACAGGGGATCCAGTGCCCGCAACTCAACAGCTACCAGCGCGATCCCATCGCCCAGCCGCTGCTGACAGCCATCCGGTCTGGCTGGCCCTATCAGGCCGAGGCGTGGCTGGCGACAGACGGCGGATTTGATGCGATGAACTGCATCATTCAAACGCTGTTTTCGCCGGGGGAAAAGGTCATCATTGAAGATCCCACCGCCACCCGCCTGCTCGATATGCTGGATAATATTGGCGCAGAGGTGATGCCGCTGGCCTGCGATGAACACGGGCCATTACCCGGCGCGCTGGCCATGCTGTTGAACAAAGGGGCCACGGCAATGATCTATCAGCCCAGAACACACTCCGCTACCGGCCATACCGTCAGTGAAGCACGCAGTGAAGAGCTGGCTAAAGTGCTGATGGGCACCAGCACGATGATTATTGAGGATGACGGGATTGGTGAGCTTTCGGCTTATCCGGTATGGAGCCTGGGGCGCTATTTTCCGGAGCGCACGCTGTACGTACGCTCCTATTCCAAAGCCTATGGCCCCGATTTGCGGTTGGCGGTGTTATCCGGCCCGCGCGAGCCGCTGAAGCGCATTCAGTCATGGCGAAACTTTGGTGCCAGCTGGACCAGCCGTATTCTGCAGCAGGCCGTAGCGTGGATGTTGCAGGATGAGAGCACTCAGTTGCAGATTCAGCAGGCGAAAGCGATCTACAGCGGACGCCGCCGTCAGCTGCTGGCCGCGCTGGCTGCCAGAGGGCTGACGCTGCCGGATCGTGACGGGCTGAGTATTTTTATCCCGGTGCAGTCCGAACAGTTCGCCATGATTACCCTGGCTGCCAGAGGCATTGCCGTGTTGCCCGGCGAACGCTGCCGCAGCGGCGGAGTCCAGTTTATCCGTGTGAGCATTGCGATGATCCAGTCTGACAGCATCAACAGCATTGCCGATGCGCTGGTGCTGGCCTGCGGTCAGGACATTAATGCTATTGGTTCAGATCTTTAATCAGATAGCGTGGAGAGTCGCTGTAGCCTTCGCGGGCATAAAACGCATTGGCTTTGATCCGACGTTCGTGGCAGTGCACCTCAACCCGATCACAACCGCGCTCGCGGGCCAGCTCTTCGGCATGCTGCAGCAACTGCTGCCCTGCCCCTTTGCTGCGTTCACCTTCAGCTATGCAGAAATAGCTGACGCGGGCAAAATCACCGGCCAGCGCCAGCTGAGGGATAAAATGCAGCGACAGGAAACCCAACACGTTACTGCCGTGCTCGGCGATCAGCAGCTGTTCAGTCTGGTCATCAATCAGCTGTGCCAGACGACGGTCAATAAAATCCCCGGTATTTTCATAGCCCAGTTCGGTTAACAGGGCGCTCAGGGCAAAACTGTCTTTTGGCCGCGCCATTCGGATCTTCATCGCTGTTCCTCCAGGTTTGAGCCTGATTCACTGGTTCTTCATCGCTTATGTTTATAGCCTGCCTGCCAGGATTAGCAACCCCCGGCACAACAGGGATTTGTTACAGAGACGGGGCAATTATTCTGAAGTGGGACGAGGGATCGGGATTCTGTAGTGGTCGGGCTGCTGATTAATGTTTCCTTAATAATGTTTCGCCACACTATGAGTTAACTGCTCAAAGAGATGACAAACATGAACCTGATCCCCAAATCCCTGAGCGAAGGCGTCGCCGTTGCCATCAGCCTGATCGCCATTGTTTTCTGGCTTGAGCAATTTTTTTCCCGTTAATTCTTCTCTGCCTCCCGTACCGCACCTGGCCGGATGCGGGGCAAAAAAAAACCCGCCATCCGGCGGGTTTTTAGAATTCTGTCTGATAACTTAAATAGCGGCAACGTTAGCAGCAGATGGGCCTTTGGCGCCGTTGGTGATTTCGAACTCTACACGCTGACCTTCAGCCAGAGTTTTGAAACCGTTGCTCTGGATGGCAGAGAAGTGTACGAACACATCTTTGCTACCATCTTCAGGAGTAATGAAACCGAATCCTTTGGACTCATTAAACCACTTAACGCTACCTTTAATCTTAGACATCTATATTACCTTTACATGAAAAATGGACACTAAACTGTGTCGCCTGTTAGTACAGCAATTGCAGAGGCTTTTGTCCAGTAGACAATAAAGAAAAAGTGATAAATATCGCCTTTTTCGCAGATACGTCATCATTCCGGCCGTTTACCGCAATTAAAACTGCCAGCGGAACCAGGCGAAGTAAACGTTTCCGTTGTTGTAAGTGCCTGGAATATAAGTCATCTGGAAAGTCGCTTTACTGTAACCGATTGAAGCTAAAGGCAGTAGAGCGGGCACAGGAATATACTTCCAGTTATCACGCGCCGTCACGCCAGCGGTGTAGCCCAGACCGAGGCGGAAGTTCTGGTCATTCAGCGGACGCCAGATCTTTTCCCAGCCATACCCCATAAAGGGTTCCCACTTGTTATAAGAATCTTTAAACGCCATGGCATACAGGCCATTCCAGTTGCCTTTGTCGTCAAAGCGTGACATCCCAAACCCGGCACCCCACGGTCGCTCGTTGTAGTGATCGGTCTTTTCTTTATCGTAGGTCCAGCGGTTATGCCATGTGATCGCAGGAACGTACAGGTCGTAACCCTGCGGCTCGTTCCATGTCGTGCTGACTTTGTCACTGAAGTCTTGCCAGGTGGAGGATATAGCCGAGCCAAGTGTCCCAGCCTGCGCCGCCGGTGTTGAGACAAGTCCGCCGGACATTGCCACCATAACAAGAGAAATTCTGTATAGCTTCACGATAATTACACCTGGTGTTGAAAATAATGCGCACATTTTTCGCATTAAGAAGGTTCAGAGTGTCTTTTTTGTCTGGCACACATTATAAGCATTCTGATTAAACAATTCATGAATGCAATGTGACTGAAATTCAAGGACTGTGTTTATTAAACTTTACGGCCAACACCCTGATTCTGACGCAAAAACATAACATACAGAATCAGTAAATCGCGCCAGGACAACTCTTAAGTCATGAAGAATGCGCTAACAACGCCTTAAATGACGAACAGTAAAATGATCTGAGTCATTATTTCGAGCGTATCAGACAATTTCTAGCCTGAAAGCAAAATAAATCCAATAAAACAAACAGTGTTTATCGTAAAGCACAGGCAACATCCGGGGTTAATTTGGCTTATGTCTTTGCAATCAGGTTATTAGAAGTGAATGTCACTTTATGAAATTGATAAATATTATTTATCGATCATTGGTTAAATTTTGGTAAGATTAATCCTACTTAACAATGATAAGGAAGAGGTACCTGCGTGAGAATACGATGCTGGAGATGCGGGCACGCAAGGATTATTTTTACATCCAGCGGCGACCGGTTCGGTCACCACCACGGCGCTGTTTGCGCTAACTGTAATAACCCAATAACGCTGAAAGATTGCTTATTTAATACGCGATTATCAACCGCAACTGAGGAAGAAAGTCCCCCTCAGCCCTCGCCGGAACCTGAAGAGGTAAAAGCCTTTAAAACCGCCACTGGCGTGCACTTCAAGCGGTGACAGCGCATCCATCCGCGCCGCCACCCGGCCATTCAGAACAGAACCTTAAAGACACCCGTAATCGTCAGCAGCCCGACAATGAAAATGATCGCAATAATCCAGAGAATAATCTTCATTCCATTTTCCTTAATCAGAGTAAAAATTCACTACGATGTAGTCACTTGAGTATAGAAGAGAATCTCTTCCTCTGCCTGCAACCAGCAATCTGGCAACGACGGAACACCCTGCTGCATTAATCCACTCAACCGATCACATCTTAAGATTATGCTGACCGGAGTCCCTGATAGTGAATTCTGTTAACTCTTCCCGCAGTAGCCTGCAAATTTATCACGATGCCGTCGCCGAACAACCACGAAGTACTGAAGATTCCGAAAAAAGTTCAGTTCACAGCGAACGAAGCCAGACCAGCCTGCCCGGCGAGAGCGGTGGGATCCACCATGTTGCCGGAGCCAGCTATCACACCGCCAACGAAGCCGCGCTCCACCACAAACTGGCAGTCCTCTTTGGCCGCCATATTGACGGTGAGAACGCCGCCGATTTTCATCGCCTGATCGAAGATCGTACTCGCCAGCTGCACGCTATGAACGAAACGCCAGAGTCTGTGGAAGCGGTTCTGACCAAAGGCAGCCGACTCGACAGCGTGGCTCAGGCTGCCCGCGGCGCGGTACGGGCCATCCCCTTTGCCGTTGCTTCGGTAGCTTTTGACACCTTTCCCCAGCTCAGCGCCTTCGCTGAAGGGGCCGCTCAGCTTGGTCTGCATGCGGGGTTGCAGTCAGGTATTGCCGATACCTTTGGCGGCGCCCTGCTGGATAAAGCCACTGCCAATACTCAATGGCTGACAGCGGAACCGTCACAACTAGAGCCGGTCATGCATCAGGTCAGCGAACAGAAAAAACCGTCGACGGGCAGGCTGGCAGGAGAAAACGCCGCGGCTATTCAGAGCTACAGCGCGAGGAATTTACTGCGTCTGGGAACATCAGCGGCGGTAACAGCAAAATTTGGTCCGGCCACGGCGGCCAGAGTGGACACCTGGCTGACTGCCGGAGGAGGAGTTGTCGCAGGGGGCCTGATGTCCGGAGCTACACATGCGGTAGACAGCAAGCAGGGCCGTGTTGGGGCAGAATACCTGCTGGGTCGCACTGACTGGAAAGAACAGTATACCGCGCTTAAAAATACCAACGCCTTCACCGCTCCGCTGGCCGGTGCCGGTAAGCGGCTGGCTAAACTGCCGCTGGATGTGGCTACGGATGGCTTAAGAGCCGGACGGGAAGTCTTAAGCGCGGCAGGCATGTCGAAAAATGGACTGCTGTCCGGAGGATTTGCCGCCACGTTATCTGCCCGTAGCGCCGTCAGCCAGGCCATGAAAAGCAAAGGTTTTAATGCGGCCTCGCAGGCTGCAATGAGCCACCTGACTAACTTTGCCCTCTCCGCGCCGGTCTTTGCCTCCGTTCCGGCCGCCGAAATCCTTGCCCCGGAAATATCAGACAAACTGACGCAAAAATTACAGGAAAGTATCCCCAAAGCGGTGCAGTGGGGAGCGGACCAGTTGCAGGCCCGCCTGAGTTCGCATGGCCCAGGCCGTCCGCTGAGTAACAGTTGATAGCGATCACGATCTGCGGTTTCTTTACAGATAATTCTTAGGTTGGCGCTAGACTGATAGGGTTATTCGCTATGGACTCACTTGCTATGACGCCACCCTGAAGGTTAACAAGGAGATCTTATGAGCACAGTCAACAGCAGTATGGGCAGATACAGCCTGAAAGCAAAAAATGCGGGCGACCATATCAAAGGGTCGATCGCCATCAATGATGAAGGCGGTTCGCAGCTGACGTTACAAGAGTTTAATGAACATTACCTCGACGATGTGATCAACAACGTAGTTTACCCGGTCACCGGAGGAAATCGCGCCATCACTAAAGCTTTTCGTGATGAGATGATAAAGGCGGGATTTGAACAACCGCATTAAACGGCTTTGCCGGGCAGGGCCCTCTTTGTGGCCCTGCTCTCAGGCTGGCTGAGCCTCGTCCGCGGGCAGTAACAGAAATTGCTGCAGCTTTCCAGCCTGATCGGCAAAGCGTTCAAATAATTCCGCTCACCGTTGATCCGCCGGTCACCCACCATCACAAAGGCATAATCGCCATCAATAGCGCTGCAAACGGCAACCGGCTCAGTGATACCCGATGAAGCCAGCAGCAGCCCGTTCACCGCGGCCATTTCGCCGCAGTTACCGGCACGAAAGCGGGCAGCGCGGTCGGGCTGACTGTCTGCCGTACTGCCAACCGCACGCCCGGCAACGGTACGTTTTACCGAGCCACCATGGGTATGGCGGCTGGCTGAGGCACCGGGCAAATTAAAAGGCTTATTTTTCGTCCTGATAGTTAAACGGATTCCGCTGGGTGGCCGTTTGCCGCAGGAAGTTCCAGCCGGGGCATTATGTCGCTGGATTTTGCCACTGGTAGCAGTACGCTTCCGGCATAAAAAAACACCCTGTCAGCTTACCGCTCACAGGGTGTGATAACTTGTCCAGCGCGATCGTCAACCTTCCCGTTCACGCTTTTCTCAGGGAATACCAGTTGGAGTTCCTCTGACTTATTTACTGCTCTCGCTACCACTCTGGGCACTGGCTCCGCCACCCTGCAGGGCAGAGAGAATGGCACCAAGGCCTAGCATCTGCAATGCACCACCCAGCTTACCGGCGATGCCGCTGCTGTCCTGGCTGCTGCCTTCCTGAGTGTCGCTGTTACTTTGCGCGGCTGTCGGTGAAGAGCCGGTGCCGGTACCAGACTGGCCGGAAGCATCAGAGCTGTCAGAAGACTGTCCGAGCATCTTTTTAATCAGATCCATCAGTTGGGTCATGATATCGCCACTGCCGGAAGCCTGCTGGCTGCCTGAGCTGCCGTTTCCGCTGCCATTGCTGGCATCGGTGCCGGATTTGTCACTGCCCTCAGCCCCTTTGCCCTGCAGCAGCTGCACGATGGCGTTCAGCAGTTGGGTAAGGCTGTTAGTGACGCTGTTCTGATCGCTATTTTCCCCCTGACCGCCTTCGCTACCGCTGCTGTTTTTCACCGCATCGTTAGTGGCCTGGCCGCCAAACTGCACGCCCTGGCCGCCAACTTTGCTCAGCGCGCTGCTCAGGCCATTCCCGCCCTGCGATCCGCTATTACGCGAACCATTAATGCCGATATCCTGGCGTCCCTTGCCGGAGAGATCGGCACCCGGCATCTCCATACCGCCTGCTTTACCCCCACCCAATGCGCCGCCTGCTCCGCCGCCTATTTTCATGCCACTCATAGGTACCTCCATTAATTGAAATGTGTACTTCTGCGAGTCAGCCCACCCTGATTGGAGCCATGGTGCCCCAGGCTTTTTCTCACTTCATAGGTGGAAGATGGTGGTGAAGGGTTCCCTGTTAAGATTGGAAAGGCTCATTTCCGGCAATCTAAATTACATATTCTTAACGATTAGCAATCTAAATAATGCACTTGTTTACACATATTAATCAGTCATCTGGCCCATTTTTGTAGGGATTTCCCTACCTTTCGGCACGGAGATCCCCACAACAACTTCAGATGAAACTGATAGCCGCGCAAGGCCAGGCTAGTAAATAGTAAGTGAAAATTGAGTGTTACCACCGGGCGATTGGGTCCCGGATTCTGTTGTATTTCGTCTCTTATTTCACATCAGGTTGCCAACTGAATTTGTAATAAATTCGTCTGAGGGAAGACAGGAGAAAATATGTTTACGGGCAGTGATAACAAGACAGATCTGGCAAGAGCAGACATTCACGCTAACCTGCATCCGATGGTTAATACACTCGCACCGCTGAAGGTCGACCTTTTGCTGGAGGGCGAAACGGGCACCGGCAAAGATACTCTGACAAGACGGATTTATCAGCTATCCGGTGCAAAGGGACCGCTGGTTCCCGTTAACTGTGCCGCCATCCCGGAAAACCTGGCCGAAAGCGAGCTGTTCGGCGTGATGGCCGGTGCCTATACCGGTGCCAGCCATTCCCGCGCCGGGTATATCGAGACCGCAGACAAAGGGATCCTGTTTCTGGATGAAATCGACAGCATGCCGCTGATCCTGCAGGCTAAATTACTGCGGGTGCTGGAAACCCGCGTGATTCACAGGCTGGGTTCAACACAGCCGATTACGCTGGACTTGAGGGTCATTGCCGCATCGCAGACCCCGCTGGTCGACCTGGTCGAAGAAGGACGTTTTCGTCGCGATCTCTACTTCCGCCTGTCGACCATTAAAATTGAAACACCGACGGTGCGTTCCCATGCCGAACTGATTATTCCCCTGTTCCGCCGGTTTACTCAGGAAGCGGCAATGCGCCTTAAACAATCCATTCCACCCCGATCGCTGGCGCTGGACGAGGCCCTGCTGCTGCACAGCTGGCCGGGAAATATCCGCGAGCTGAAAGCCGCAGCCGAACGCCATGTTTTGCGACTGCCGCCGCTGTGTGATTTTTCTCCCTGCGATGGCGAAGCTACCCTGCTGAAAGATCGCCTGCGCAGAATCGAACGCAGCCTGATTAAAGAGTGCCTGAACCGGCACGGCCATAAAATTGATGATGTGGTGCACGAATTAGGTATTCCGCGCCGGACGCTCTATCACCGGATTAAATTACTGAATATCGTTGCCTGAGCAGGCAATTGCGCTCGAATATTTTTTTTATTACATTCATCCCGACAAAAATAAAATAAAAAAATTTGGAACCCTTTTTATTCCGCTCCTACTTAATAAACGAATACGCTGATGTTCAAACTCACTTTTAATCAGGAGTCACACTATGTCTGCAATCTCTAGTGGTATCTCAACTGCAGCTGCTGCAGCAACCAAAACAGAAAGCGCAACTGACGGTGCAAGCTTCATGTCGCAGATGCAGGACGTACAGGGCCAGATGCAGCAGGATATGGTTGATAAAGCCAAGCTGGATGCACAGAACAACAAAATGAACGGTATTGCAGACAGCGCCAGCAAGGCCGGCTCTGCTGCTGCTCAGGTGAAGATCCAGTACTAGTCTGGCTTCATAGTGCGGCCCGGGCCCCGGTCCGCACTGCTCTTCCACTCGCTTGTATGAGTCCACCGCCATGAAAATAGCTTCTTCACAGGCAGGGTTAACCCACGCCGATATGGCAGAGAAACCCTCCTTAGCGCAACCCGATCAGACCGATGTCGATTTTTTCTCCGCACAGTTAAAAGAAGAACCTCAGGTGGAAAAAGTCTCCGCACCGGCCAACGTGACTAATTTTCTCTCCGGACTGGCCAATACTATGAATAATAATGAGCGGGAAAGAAAGCAGACCTATCAGGATTTGCAGAAGGCCTCCCGCTCGTCCAACTTATTAGAATTCAGCCAGGCCAACGCCGCGCTGTCAAACTATTACATTGAAAATTTAATGAATGCCAAGATTGTCGCCAAAGGCGTGCAGAGCATTGATAAACTGACCAACCTACAGTAGCTATTGCGATGAAAACCCTCCTGCTGAAATGGCTGGCGACGCTGTCGCTGGTGCTGCTGCTGACCGGCTGCGGCGACAAAACCGTGCTGTACAGCGGACTGGCTGAAAACGACGCCAATGACATCATCGCTGAGCTGAATCAGCACCAGATCGCCGCGGATAAAGTGATAGATAAAGCGGGGATTTCAGTGTCTGTGGACGCCAAATATATCGAACGAAGCGTAAAAATCCTCGACTCTGCCGGGCTGCCCCGCAAAGCGCGTACCAATCTGGGCGAGGTTTTCCAGAAAAGCGGTGTGATCTCCAGCCCGATGGAAGAACGGGCACGCTACATCTATGCCCTGTCGCAGGAAGTGGAATCCACTCTGGCGCAGATTGATGGCGTGGTGGTGGCCAGGGTCCACGTGGTGCTGCCAGAACGGCTGGCACCTGGAGAACCAATCCAGCCCGCTTCTGCTTCGGTGTTTATCAAATACCATAATAACCTCGACCCGGACAGCATCGAGCCGCGTATCCGCCAGATGGTGGCAACCAGTATTCCCGGTCTGGCGGGGAAAAGTGACAAGGATCTGGCCATTGTTTTTGTGCCTGCTCAGACCTATGAAGATCGGGTCGAAGTGGTTCAGATGGGGCCGTTCCAGCTCTCCACGGATGAATACTTTACGGTGAAATGGATCTTCTCCCTGTTGGCTATTGTGCTGCTGGCCGCCTTCGCCCTGCTGCTGTTCCGGCCGGGCCGCAAAAATAAAGGAAAGCCTGCCAATGAGCTGGGGTGAGGAGCAGGCTCAGGCGTGGCTGCACTGGTGGCATCAGGGTTACTGGCAACTGGCGGATGAAAGCTGGGCCGATAACGGTTTTTACGCCCTGCCCGCCGATCAGCAACAGGCGCTGGCCTGGCAGCACCCGCAGGCCGTGGCGGCCAGCTTTGGCATCCGTGCCGCCCTGCCGCCAGAGCCGCAGTCCCGCCTGCTGACGCTGATTGAGCTACCCGGGGAAGCCTGGCAGCGGCTGCTGGCCCTGCTGGCCGGTATCTGTGCACCACAGGCTGAACCGCCAGGGCTAAGCAGCGCCAACCTGATCTGGTGTCGCCGCCTGGCACGGGCGCTGCGCTGTGAAAGCTGGCTTCCGGCTGGCTACTTTCAGCCCTATACCTCCGGCAGCCTGATCCTGCTGCGCAGCCTGCATCCGGACAGCTGGCCTCGCCTGCGTTTATTGTTCCCTCGCGACTGGGTCAACCAGGTGGAAGAGTATCCCTCAGCGAAGCTGCCCGCATCGCGGCTGGCTGCGTTGTTGGACGCCGCAATCTGGCAAAGCCAGCAACCTGAGAGTGTGCCGAATGTGGATCCACAAGAAAATAACCCTGCTTAACCCGCAACACTTGTCGGGCACGTTGCTTACACGTGAGCTTCTGGCTGAACATCAGCAGGCGCTGACGATATTACAAAGCGCGGAACAGCAGGCGCAGGCCTGCCTGGACGCTGCCCACAGGCAGGCTGAACAGCTGCTGAACGATGCCCGCGAGCGCAGCGCGCAACAACTGGCGGAACAGATTGCTGAGCAGCAGCAGACGTTTCTGGCCGGTGCTGAGCAACTGTTCGCCGACTGGCAACAACAGCAACAGCAGTGGCAGGCAGCTCTGTTACCCCGCGCCGAAGCCCTGCTGACACAGGCGATGAGCCAGTTGCTGGCTGAACAGCCAACGGAAGCCCGCCTGCAGGCGATGCTGCAACAGCTGTTAAAAGCGCAGGGTCGGCAGGCCGCCGCCACGCTGTTCTGTTCTCCTGAACAACAGACAGCCGTGCAGGAGTGGCTGATACAGCATCCACAGCTGGCATGGCAGATCAGCAGTGATGCCACCCTGCCTGCCGACAGCCTGTTGCTGACCACTGAACAGGGTGAACTGCATCTTAGCTGGTCACAACTCTGCGCAGCGTTGCTTCCCGTTAGCTAACCTTCGTGCCCACAAGCTTAGCTCTCCGCTCCAGATTTTTCGCCGAATAAGTTACCTCCCCACAACATTTTTCCCCCCCCACCTGGAACCTGTCGGCCTGACATACCACTTAATGTCAGACCCCCACAGGAGACCGACAAGATGAGCAACGACGACTCTATCCAGCGTCGCTTAACCAATCAGGTGGTTCACGCGCAGAAAGACATGTACCAGTTTGCGCAGAATAGCCAGGACCAGCCTTTTAACGTTAGCGATATGTACGCATTCCAGAATGAGATGCTCGACCTTTCTAATGCCAACTGGGCCAGCTCACAGTACACCCAGTACAAACACGGCATTCGCAAGGCGATCATTGATGCCATCAACTGATGTTGCTGCCCTGACAGAGCAATGTCTTGACCAGTCAGATGGCGAACTGGCGCTGTGGATTGACGACATGCCCGTCAGGCTGCAGCGCCTGCCCGGCGGCTGGTTCTGGCTTGCTGAATTAACTCTGCCCGTGCCGGTTGATGGCCGGGTAATGCAGGCGGCACTCAGGCTGACCCGCCCTGCCCTGGCACACTTTACCGATCGGACTGCCGCCCTCTGCTTTAACCCGCAGACGGAGGTGTTGTGCCTGATCATCCGCCTGAAAAATGACCAGACCGACTATGCAGTTGCGCTGCTGGAAAGCCTCTGTAACCAGTGCGAAGTCTGGCAGGATTCCCTGCTGAGCCTGCTCACGCGGCAAGGCGTTACGATGTCCGTATAATAAGGAGAGAAGCGTGTCTCAACCGCTGTCTGCTTTTTTACCGTTCCGTCCGCTGCTTCTGGCACTGACGATCGGGTTATCAGTGTCACACGGCTATGCCAGCACCCCGGATGAGTGGAAAGACGGCGCTTATGCCTATTCCGCTGATAACACCCCGTTAAGCGTGATCCTGCAGGATTTTGCCAGCAGCCACGGTGTTGATGCCAACGTCAGCGGCCTGCCGGATACCTTTGTAACCGCCCGTCTGCGCTCAGACAATGCCGAAGCCTTCCTGAACCGGCTGGCGCTGGAGTACCGCTTTCAGTGGTTCGTTTATAACAACACGCTCTATGTCAGCCCCCAGTCTGAACAGACATCACGGCGTCTGAAAATCAGCCCTGATGCCGCGCCGGATATCAAACAGGCTCTGCAGGGAGTTGGCCTGTTGGAACCCCGCTTCGGCTGGGGCGAACTGCCTGACGAAGGCGTGGTACTGGTGACCGGGCCGCCGAAGTATGTCGATCTTATTGCTGAGTTCAGTAAAAAGTCGGAGCCGGAAACCAGCGAAGATAAGCAGATGATGGCCTTCCCCCTGAAGTATGCCGACGTAGCGGATCGCACCATCAAATACCGCGATCAGACACTGGTCGTGCCCGGCGTGGCCACCATGCTGAATGAACTGCTGGGACAAAACAGCAACGGCTCGGCCAATGGCACCACCACCACGCAGAATGGCCGTGGCGACAGCAACAGCCCGTATCAGGCGATGCAGAGTGAAAGCCGCAGCATTATGGAGCAGATGATTGGTCGTAATACCCGGCTGGGACGCAGCAACGCGCAGGACCAGAGTCAGGGGAAAGCCTTACAGGGCAAAGTTTCCGCCGACGTGAGAAATAACACCCTGCTGGTCCGCGATAATAAAAAGCTGCGCTCTGAGTATCAGGAGCTGGTGAAAATGATCGACGTGCCGCAGAAGCTGATCGAGATTGACGCGGTGATCGTCGATATCGATCGCAACGAGCTGGCACGGCTCTCCACTAACTGGTCAGGACAATTTGGCAACGTCACCGCCGGAGCCTCTATGCTCAGCGGCACCAGCACGCTTTTTGTCACGGACTTTAACCGCTTCTTCGCTGATATCCAGGCGCTGGAAGGCGAAGGCACAGCCTCAATTATTGCCAATCCGTCGGTACTGACGCTGGAGAACCAGCCTGCGGTGATCGACTTCAGCAATACCGCCTTTATTACCGCTATCGGCGAGCGCGTGGCCGATATCCGCGAAATCACCGCTGGCACCAGCCTGCGCGTGACGCCCCGTTCCATCGGAGAGAATCCGGGAAAAGCGGCGGTGCAGCTGGTGGTGGATGTGGAAGATGGCAAGCTGGATAAAAACGAGGACGGCAGCGCACAGGGCACCGAAAACGGCGTGATCAGCACCCAGGCACTGGTGCAGGAAAAACGTTCGCTGGTCATGGGAGGCTTCCACACCAAACAAAGTGGCGATGATGAGCAGCGCGTACCGATCCTCGGTAAAATTCCGCTAATTGGCAAACTGTTCACCTCGAATAATCACACCACTTCCCAGCGTGAGAGGCTGTTTATCATCACCCCGCATCTGATTGGCGATCAGGTGGATCCTTCCCGCTATGTGGATGCGGATAATCGCGATCAGGTCAACGATACGCTGCGCGATATCAACCGCCGCCATCAGTTTGGCGATATGAAGCGCACCATTGAGAGTGGGATGCAGGATCTGGCGGAAAACCGTCTGCCGGGAGGCTTGCAGGCCACGCAGACTGGCCTGACATTGAGTTCGCTGTGTAATATTCCGCTGACCTTCCGCACCAGTGCGCGGCATCAGTGGTACGGCAACAGCTCAATGCAGATCGCCGTGGGCGTGATCACCAACACCAGCGGTAAAGAAGCCCGCTTTGATGAAGCTGCCTGCCGCAGCGACCGTACGCTGGCCGTCTCGGCGTGGCCACATACACGCCTGAAGCCGGGAGAATCGACCGAGGTGTACGTTGCGTATGACACGCAGATCCCGGCACGTCCTGCCCGCGTTTCGCTGCTGAAGTCACCGGATGGCTATGTACCGGCAGCACCTGTCGCTGCAGGCACCCGATCGTCAACCCGTATGCTGTCGCGTTAAGGGAGTGAGAAAGATGAAGAAGCCACTTTTAGTGCTGGCGCTGGCACTGCTGTTAACCGCCTGTGCGAAGCCGAAGTTTGCCGGATGCAATGATGTCTCCTGCCGCCCGGTCTCCGACGATCATGCGATGACCATCTGGTGGCAGCCGGACATGCGTAACGGCCCGTTCGACTATTCGCAAGCCTCGGTGAACGAATGATTTGGGTGGACAATATGGCGGCCTTCCTGGCCGCCTGGCAAAAGAGTGAAGCCTGCGGCTGGGCATCACAACCCGGCAGCGAGCTGTTTTACCTTCCCGAACCTTCCCCCACGCTGACGTTACGCATTTTGCCTGGCTCACTGCGGGATACGCTGCTGCGTCAGGTGCTGACGTGGCGTTTTCAGCACCCCGATCGCTACGACGGTTGTTACATCAGCATGGATGCTGATGGCGCGCTGAGCATGATGCTCCAGCCTTCCCCGGAAGACGATCCCCACGACGCTATCAACACGCTGTATTCGCTGGCGGATCTGAACTGACCGCCTTTTACTCAGAGCGTGGCGATTACTACTCCTTTTCTTAACCTCCCTCTGCTGATTCCCCTTTTATTCCGAAAAAATTATTGCACATCAGTGAAATTGATGAAGATCAATTCGAAATGAATTGCTATCTGTCGGGTAATTGTATATTTACAAAACAAGCAAAAAACCTTAATTTTACCGAGATGACTGCTTTGCCTGTTCACGGGTGAGCTATCCAGGATACTCAACCCCAATCAATGTTAAGGAAAACATTCATGTCTACAAAATCGTTTCGATTTCAACATATTGGTTTTTTGCCCATTGAGGGTATCGGCGCTTTACATGCATCTTTTACACTGCTTTTGAACGTTACTGAAGAGGATGTAAAAGAAGGGAAAAAATTATTTATGGCAGCATCAATGTTATGTAACGCTGCCAAAGCAAACGGTTCCGGCCAGGTTATTCCATGGTGTTCCGTACAAAACAACATCGATAATAAGAAATATGCACTGGATGCTAAAAGAAAGTCCTTTGCTCTCACTCTTGATGAAATATTGATCGGCAGTACAGAATTCACTATCCCCTATAAGAAAAACATGTCTCCAGTTTTAACGATAAAAGCAGGGTACTTTTTAGATACAGGATATACAGGTTCGATACCCCCTACGCCTGCTGAAGTCACCAACCGCATTTCACTACAAAGATTTAAGTAGGTTTAATATGAAAATACTATCAATTTCGATAAAAGTTTTAGCTTTAATATTTTGCATCAGCACTTATGTTCACTCTGCTCCAGAATCGAACAATAGCAATAATTCTGTTGAGGTAACTCCCACACAAGAGGTAGCTAATTTAATTAAAAAAATGGCAATAGCAGAATCAGACAAGAAAAAAGTAATTCTTTCGAAAATAAACTTAATTCGCATAAAAAATCCAGATAACACTAACATTCTGTTAATGTACATAAGTGGCCTTATTAGTGAAAAACGCTACAATGAAGGAGTTGAATACCTCAAGCTTCTCTATAAAAAAAGACCAGTTCGTACTTATTTGCTTACTCAATGTATGTTGCAAGAAAGAACAGGAAGAAGAGATGATAATTGTTACAAGCAGGTCATTCAACTTTCTGAAGAAAATAAAATAATTGATTCAGATTATATAACCGCACTTTTCTTCACTGATGAAGGGAAATTCATCAAAACAAAAGATGAAGTTATTAAAGAAAATAAGTTTAAAGAAAGTGATTTTTTCGCATTTTCTTTAGGTAGAGAAAAAATGCTCCATGAATTTTTCCCATAGTTTATAACCGGGGGGTTACCCCCCCACGGTAGCTTTGTCGCTATGCGAATTAATAACCTGCAAGGCACCGATCAGCTCTGATAAAGCATCACTCCTCAATATCCAGCACCTCATCGATCTGCTGATCTTCGATCTCTTTCAGCAGGCGATACACCTGGGCCACGGCCTTCAGCGTTTCGCGCGGGATATAGTCGCCCTCCTCCACGGTACGGAACAGCGTTCGGGTCAGCCAGACGAAGCGGATCACCGGCATATTTCGGGTTTTGGCTTCTTCAATAATATCCTGCGCTTCATAACCCCCGGCTTTAAACAACAGGCGCGGCAGCGGTGTTTCTCCTGCGCGATAATAAAGGCCGACGGCGAAATGGGTCGGGTTAATCAGCACCATATCGGCATCTTCCACTGCCACCTCACGTCGCGGCTTCGGCGCTTCGTTAAGGATCTGCTGCGACATCGATTTGCGGTGCCCTTTCATATGCGGGTCACCTTCGCTCTGCTTGAATTCGTTGCGGATATCTTCATGGCTCATCCGCTGTTGTTTAAGGAAGAAATACTTCTGCAGTCCGAAGTCCAGCACGCTCATCACCAACAGCAACGCCAGCGTTTCACGCACGATCTTCTTGAAAAGTGCCAACACCGACAGCCAGAAACCGTTCAGATCATCGCCATAAGCCAGCTGTGCCAGCGGCCCCAAATCCGGTTTAATTGCCAGATAGAAAATCACCCCAATCGCAATGGCCTTCAGCACGCTGGTCAGCAGCGTGGTCAGCTGTTTGGCAGAAAACATATTCTTCAGATGGCCAACCGGGTTGATCGCATCAAACTTCGGCTCCAGCGCCTCGGTGGCAAACAGCGGGCCGAACTGGATCCAGCCGCCGAGGATCCTCAGCAGAAAAATCAGCGCACAGACGATGCCGCAGAACCAGAGCAGTACCATCAGACCGTCCATTGCCACTTCCTGCATCGCGTGACCAAAGGGATCGTGGAGTCGCCCGAGCGGCAACATCACCATCGCCTCAAGACGCTGCATCCCACCCCCGACCAGCGCAAAAATCGTCTCCATCACTCCGATGCAAATCAGCAGCTTCGGGATATCCGGCGTCTGCCCTACCTGCCCCTTCTTTCGCGACTCCTTCAGCTTATGGGGCGTGGCATTTTCCGTTTTTTCTGCCATTACTTCCCTCCTTTGCCCAGCATATCGGCAAGATGGGGGATCAGATCTTTTAGCTCGAACAGCCGTTCACCACCGACGTAGTTCAGGATCGGCAGATACAGCACGAAGAAAAGCATTCCCAGCAGGCATTTGGCAGGCATCGCCAGCACCGTGGCCTGCAGCTGAGGGCTGTAAATACTGAGGATGCCAACGCTGAAATCCACCAGCAACAGCAGTGCCACCAGCGGCCCGGCGTACAACACCATATGTATAAACACGCTGCCCAGCATATCCAGATAGACTTTAAATCCGGCCTCGCCCGGGAACGGCAGCCACTGCATCGCGGGCCAGAGCCGGTAGCTGTCCCAGACAATCTGGGTCAGCGTCGACAGCCCCAGCCCCACCACCAGCAGCAGAATGATCGACTGCTGCATCAGAAAACCGAGCGGCGTGGCATCCGGCCCCAATTGCGGGTTGAGCTGGCCGCCCATCAGCGCCCCGCGCTGGTTATCAAACAGCGCGCCCACCGACTCAAACATCCAGAACGGCATCGCCATCAGCAGGCCAATCATCACGCCGATAATCACCTCTTTCAGCGCCAGCGCCGCCAGCAAAAACAGCGACGGATCTTCAATCGCCAGCTGCTGCTGGATCATTGGAGTCGGAAACAGCGCCAGCGCCAGCACTATCGCCGAGCGCAGGCCGCCTTTAATGGCATTGAAGGAGAAAACCGGCGACAGCAGCAGGCAGGGGAAAATGCGCGCCATCGCCAGGGTGACGGCAAGGATAAAATGATAGCCATCGAAGAGGACGTTGTTCCACATATCAGTACTTCACGTTCGGCATCATGGCAAAGGCGCTCTGCGCCAGCTCGATCAGCTCCACGCCGATCCAGCGCCCGGTTAATGCCAGCGCCACTCCCACAGCCACCAGTTTGATGGCGAATGGCAGCGTCTGATCCTGCAACTGCATCACCGCCTGCAGAAGCGAGACGATAACGCCGACGATCACCGCCACGATTAAGGGCGGTGCAGAAAGGATCACCACCAGCAGCATTGCCTGACGAAACAGGGTCAGAATATCCATCGACGGCCCCTCACAGGTAGCTGTAGAACAGGCCATCGAGCAGCCGTGTCCAGCCGCTGACCAGCACAAACAGCAGGATTTTCAGCGGCAGCGAGATAGTCATTGGCGACACCATCTGCATCCCCAGCGCCAGCAGCACGTTAGAGACAATCAGATCCACCACGATAAACGGAATGAAAATCAGGAAGCCAATTTTGAAGCCGTTCTGCAGCTCTGACAGCACAAATGAAGGGATCAGCAGCAGCGGGCTGTCGTGCTGGATGGTGTCGGCCATCTCTTTTGGCCACATGCGCTGGGCATTTTCCTGCAGATGGGTGAGGATGTCCGGGTCGGTGTTTTTCACCATAAAGCGCTTTAGCGGCTCAACGCCATTGCTGACCGTGTACTCCAGCCGCTCAGCAGACTGGCTGTCAATCGGCACCGTTTTTACCCGCTGGCTCATCTCATTAAACACCGGAGCCATCACAAACAGTGAAGCCGCCAGCGCAATGCCATAAATCGCCATATTGGGCGGGACTTGCTGAACCCCCATGGCGTTGCGGGTCAGCATCAATACCATGGAAATCTTCAGGAAGCAGGTGCAGACAATCATCAGAATCGGCACCAGCGATAAGGCCCCCAGAAACAGGGCCAGGGTCATCGGGTTTAGCGACAGGGAATCCATACGGCTACCAGGTGCCCCCGTTCAGCGGGTTCTTGCTGCCCGGCAGCACGTGAGTAATTTGCAGGCCCAGCTTCCCTTCCACATCCACCAGTTCCCCTTTGGCCAGCGGATAATCACCGTGGCAGAGGATCGCTTCCCCCGGGGTGACGTTCTCGATCATCACCATTGCGCCAGGGCTGAGCGTCGTAAGCTCGCCCAGGGTAAGTTTGAGCTGGCCACAACGAACCGACAGGGACAGCGGCAGCGGGGCAAAATCAGTCGCCTCAGTGACCGGCTCAGCGTCCCAGTGGGACTCGGGGTGGTTCTGGTGTTCGTGCTCAAACTCATCAGGGGTCAGGGTCACGTTACGTTTCTCCATCTCGGTAAGATAAAAATGGGCCATCGTGCCAGGCTGCATCTGCAATTCCCCCTGTAACAGACGGGTGCCGCAGCGAACCACACCGCGCCCTTCAGGGGTAAAATACAGCTGCGGAGGCAGCAGGAGATCCCCGCGTCGCAGGGACTGCAACTCCGCTGGCGACAGCACTAAGTCGCCGATAATCATCGGCAAAGTAAGCGTCATGCTTTCCGGTAACGGCAGTACGTCCTGTTGCCATCCGGATTTATTCAGGAGCGATGACAAACACCGGGCGGAGAGAACCAACAGGCTCTGCGCGCGCTGCATGCCCCACTCCACATTCAGCCTGAGCAGGAACTCGCCTGTCTCAACGTTCTCCTGCTCAGGGCTTAAGTGGCCGAACAGCGTAAGAAGTTCGGCAGAAAGTTGCTGATGCCACCACGGCCAGTACCAGTCCTGTTCAGGAGCCTGCTTCGCATGGGCAAAAGTCGGGCAATCGGACATCAGTGACAGCACCGGCTGCGCGTCCGAAAACTGCAGCACTCCCGCATCGCAGCGCCAGTGGCTCATCTCCGCAACCTGGCAATCATCGGCCAGCGTCAGCCGCAAAACGCCCGGTTCGCCCGCCAGCGTAAAGGGATAGAGAAGCCCTGCGCCGATGCGCTGACGCAGTTGAGCCTCCCGCTGGCTGACCGGCCGGAAATTTAAGGCGTTCATGAGTCCGGCTCCTGACGTTCACCCTGTTCACGGCGTTCAAAACGCAGGCGCACCCGGCAGGCCATTCTCTGCCTCAGCGAGAAGCGGCAGCGTTCCTGATGGGGCAGCAGCGCCTGCCAGGCAGCTGGCTGCAGATGCAGGGCAATATCCCAGCCGCCAGCAGGCAGGGCGGACATCCACGCATCAACATGGCCCAACTTCGGCAGGATTAGCGTCAGCTGCATTTCCCCCGGTGGCTGAGAACTCAGCGCGTCTGCTAACGCCGGTTCAATCTCCTGCCACATCGCCATCGCCGGAGGGGCACTACCGGCACTATCCTCCAGTTGAGAGAAACCCTGCTGTTGATCGGAGCCTGCATCGTTGAAAGCCAGCAGCGGACTCATCACGTCGTCGCTGTCCAGCAGCGAACTGAACAGGTCATCTTCCTCGCGCGTTGGGCGGCGGGGTTCAAAACGGGGAGAAGTGTTAGTGGTTGCCTCAGCAGGCTGGGTACGATCGGGCTGCGGAGGCAACGCTCCACGGTTATCACGGTTTTGCGCATCACGCGCCTGCAAAAACTGGCTGCGGGCATGCCGCTGGGTATCGCGTTTTTGCTGCGTCTGCCGCTCGGTAGCCTGCTGGAGCTGATGCTGCAGCGCCGCCTGAGAGAGATTACGGATCATCCGGCAATCTCCTGTTGCTGCAGCAGATAGTTAAGCTTCTCCATTTCACGCAGGCGCAGGCGCGTTTCCTGCTGCGCCTGTTCTACCCGCTGCAACTGCTCGCTGCGGGCCTGGGCCAGCTGATGCAGGCTGAGGCGTTCGTCATCCACCTGCTGCTGTGCGTGCTGCTCCTGCTCCAGCGCGCGCTCAAGACGGTATTTCGCCTGCTGCACACCACAGTTTTT
This sequence comes from Erwinia sp. 009765445, assembly GCF_058137865.1. Lineage (NCBI taxonomy): Bacteria > Pseudomonadati > Pseudomonadota > Gammaproteobacteria > Enterobacterales > Erwiniaceae > Erwinia > Erwinia sp. 009765445. Next base: position 166,706 of record NZ_JBYUWC010000006.1, on the reverse strand, counting down.
CTGCACAAACGCCTGACGCAGCTGCTGGTATTCCCCCTGGCGTTCCTCCAGCCTTTGCTCTGTCTCTGTGGTTTTTTCAATAACCTTCCGCAGAGCCTGCTCCTGCTCTCTCTGCTGCCGCTCACTGCGGCTGAGGCGCTGGCGGCGGATTGGTAACAGCAGGTTCAGCGTCCGCTGCAGTTCAGCCGCGGTGGCATCTGTTTCGGTTTCAGATTCAGGATTACTATGACGGCGCATAACGGCTCACCTCTGACAGTTGAAAACAGGTCTGGTCAAAACCGGACGGGTCGCGCATTGCCTGCTGCAGATAGCCATTGATCGCCCCCTGGGCCTGCACGGCCGCATCGGTCAGGCTGTCGTTGCCCGGCTGGTATTCTCCCAGGCGGATCAGCATTTCCACCTGCTGCCAGGCCGACATCAGCCTGCGGATTGCGGTCGCCTCGCTCACCTGCTGCCGCGCCACCACGCTGCTCATGGTACGGCTGAGGCTGGCGAGAATATCAATGGCCGGATAATGGCCCCGCTCCGCCAGTTTGCGGGTCAGCACAATGTGGCCGTCGATCAGCGATCGCACCTCATCGGCGACCGGATCGTTCATGGAATCCTGCTCAATCAGCACCGAATAGAGCGCGGTGATGGCCCCGGTGGAAGTCTGCCCGGCCCGCTCCAGCAGCGTGGGAAGCAAGGTATAGACTGAGGGAGGCAGACCGCCACGGCCCGGAGGTTCACCCAGAGCCAGGCCAATCTCACGCTGGGCACGGGCAAAACGGGTCAGGGAATCGAGGATCAGCAGCACGCTTTTCCCCTGGTCCCGGAAGGCTTCCGCAATTGCCGTGGCGGTGAAGGCGGCGCGGGCACGCTCCATACTGCTGCGGTCTGACGTGGCGCAGAGCAACACGCTACGGCTGCGCAGTTCGCTATCCAGCTCATGGTCAAGGAATTCACGCAGCTCGCGGCCACGTTCGCCAATCAGCCCGAAAACAATCACATCGCAGGGCGTATTACGCGCCAGTTCTGCCAGCAGGGTAGTTTTGCCGCAGCCTGCCCCGGCGAAAATCCCCACACGCTGCCCCACGCCCAGGGTAAGCAGACCATCAATCGCTCGCATTCCGGTTGGCAGCGGCGTGTCGATCCTCGGTCGCTCGGTTGGCGGCGGCGCATCTCCCAGCACCGGTTTAGCGCCAGTTTCGCCAGGCTGAGCAAACGCACTGACGCTGCCCTCTTCAATCGGCCGGCCAAAACCATCCAGCACACTGCCCAGCAGTTGGTCAGACACGCGAATACTGTGAGGAAGATAGAGTGGCGTGACTCGTGCACCCTGGGCGATACCGTCCAACTGCCCCAGAGCAGAAAGCAAAGTGTGCTGAGGATTAAACCCCACCACTTCCGCCAGCACGCGGGTATTGTTTTTTCCTTCGATACGGCACAGATCGCCGATGCGCGCGCGCGGCAGGCTGCTTTCCAGCAAAATGCCGCTGATGCCGGTAATGCGGCCATAAATCTCCACCGGCGCAAAGCGGGCCAGGCGCTGCTGATGCTGAGCAAACCAGTCGTCAAGCTGAGCGGTCAGGGCCTGCATCACCAGTTCACCTTAATGTGTTCACGTCCGGCAAACTCCACCTCGCTGGAGGTGATGGCAACCAGCCGCAGTTCATCAACCTGATCGCCGATAAACAAGCGCTCACCGGCATCGGTCACCACATTGGCCCGCTTGCCGGTGGTAATTTGTACGATACGGAACGGCAGTTTGGCATTGCGCGCACGGGTGTTGTTCACCAGCTTCGGCATTACGCTGTACTGCGTCTGGAAGCGCACCAGCATTCGTTCAAGAATTTGCAACTGGTCTTTATTCAGCTCGCCATTCAGGATCATCCGTCCTTTATCCATGTCGATTTTCACGCCCGGTGTCAGCCCACGGTCGCGCAGCATCGCCACCAGCGGCGGGCGTACTTCCTGCAATGTCTCCAGCACTTTGCGGTTCGAACCAGTTGTAGAGGTCTGGGCCACGGTGGGTTGCAGGATCCAGCTGATAATGGTGAAGCTCAGCAACAGGATCAGGCTGACGGACAACACCTGAACGCCACGTGAGAAAGTACGCGAAGGGGCTGGTGTGGCTGTGATGGCTGGAGCGGCCTGAACCGGAGCGGGTTTGGGCGGTTCGGGAGCCGCCTGCATCTCTTCCCACGGCAGCTCAGCAGGGACCAGACTCAGCCAGATATCGCCCAGTGCAAAAGGCCGATCCGGCTCCAGCGGGTCCAACAGTTCCTGCTCTTCTCCGGCCGCAGTCAGGAGCTTGCCCTCCATCGCATGGAGCTGCCAGCGCTGCTCTGCAAACAGCAGCGTGGCGTGATGTGCAGCCACTCCCGCATCGGTCAGCAGCAGATCCGCATCGTCAGCCTGGCCCAGCGTCCACTGGCCGCCGCTGACGGGTAAGGCCGCTCCCTGATGGCGGCCGCTCAGCACTCGTAGCTCAAACATAACCCACTCCTTAAGCATCAAAGGACTCGACGGACTCGTCCAGATCCAGACGACCGACAACGTTGATCGACAAGTTGGACTGCAGCTCTGCGAATGACAGCACCGGCACCTGGTGAAGTTCGTCCTGAATCAAACCGCGCAGTGGACTGCGAAGGTCCTGGGCCACCAGCAGCACCGCGATGCCCGGATTCTCAGGCCGGAAGGCATCGCGAAGCTGCCCGAGGATCGCCATGTTTTGTTCCTGGGTCAGGGCAAAGAAGACTTCACTCTGCGTCTGGCGCAGCGCATCGCGCAGCTGCTCTTCCATCTCCGGGGTCAGCAGCCAGACGTGCAGGCCGTCATCCTGAGTGTACTGATAGCAGATGTGTTCCTTCAGCGAGATGCGCACCAGGTCGGTCAGCAGGCTGATAACGCGTTCGTGCTGACCATGCTCGATTAACGCCTCGGCAATCGCCCGCACCGAGCGTAGCGGAATGCGTTCCGCCACCAGGTTCTGCAGCACGCTGGAGAAACGGGCAATCGGCATCACGCGCTGCAACTCCTGAGCCAGCTCCGGCTGTTCTGTCTCCAGCCAGCCCATCAGCGCGCGGGTTTCCTGCAGGCCGATAAAATGCGGGGCGCTGGCGTGGATGGCGTTCTCCATGCGCTTCATCAGCAGGTCATGGAAATTCCAGCGCGGCACGTCTTCGTTTTGCAACAGAGGATGGCCGGCTGGCAGCCACAATAGCTCGCTCTCGCGGCGGGTATCCATTCCGGCAACCACGCCCTCTTCTTCCGCCAGCTGAGGATGATCTTTGCTGCTGACAGCGAGCAGATCAACGTTGAACGTGCCGATCACTCGTGGGATTTCGTAGACCGAATAGCGAAATTCATCTGCGGGCAGCGCGTCCTGAAACTCGATATCAAAAGCGGGCAAAGTAAAGCCGTAGTTATAAACGATGCTGTTGCGCATCCGGCGGATTGCCTGCACCAGCTCCAGCGTCTCTGCCATGCCGCGTGCGCTGCTGGGAAACTGCAGCAGATAGGGCCGCGTCGGGTTGAACTGGCGTAAATCTTCGGTGCCGTTAAGCTCTGGTGGGATCACCTCATTTTCCATTTGCGGCAGGTTCGACACCAGCACCCTTTTCGCCCGCCAGACCTGAAAACTGCCGGTCGCCAGCGTCAGAACCGCCAGCATGATAAACACGCCGGTCGGCATCCCTGGCAGCAGCGCAAAACCAAACATGCCCATCGAGGAGAGGATCCAGGCTTTCGGCTGGCTGGTCAGCTGCTCGGCGATCTCCCGGCCAATGTTGTTATCCTCGCTGGTGTCGCTGTCGGAAGATACGCGGGTGATGATCATCCCGGCCGTCAGGGAGATCAGCAGTGCCGGGATCTGGGCAATCAGACCGTCACCAATGGTCAGCACCGAGTAGCTATGCATCGCATCACCAGCAGGCATGCCCAGCTGCATCACACCGATGCTGAAGCCGCCGATCAGGTTGATAAACAGGATCACCAGCCCGGCTATCGCATCGCCCTTCACAAATTTCATTGCGCCGTCCATTGCCCCGAACAGCTGGCTCTCTTTCGCCAGGTCGACACGGCGACGTTTGGCGGTATTGACATCAATCAGGCCGGCGCGCAAATCACTGTCGATCGACATCTGCTTGCCCGGCATCGCATCCAGCGTAAAGCGGGCAGCCACTTCCGCTACCCTTTCCGACCCTTTGGTGATCACCAGGAAGTTAACCACCGTCAGGATCAGAAACATCACCATCCCAACCGCGAGGTTGCCGCCCACCACAAAGGTACCGAACGCCGCCACGATATGCCCGGCATCGTGCTGTACCAGAATCTGACGGGTGGTGGAAATAGAGAGCGCCAGGCGGAACATGGTGGTCAGTAACAGCACCGCCGGGAAGCTGGAGAATGCCAGCGGCTTCGGCAGGTACATCGCCAGCACCACCAGCAGCGAGGAGAGACAGATATTCACGGCAATCAGGGTATCAATCAGCCCCAGCGGCAGGGGGATAATCAGCATAAAAACAATGGCCATCGCGAACATCGCCCCGATAATTTCGGAGCGCTGCATGGCGCCCAGTGCGATGCGATTCAGAACCAGAAACATGCTGTTCATACCCTTCTCCCGCTAGCCTTTCGCCGCTGCTTTGTTCTCGTTATTGACCAGCATTGTGATCACCCCACGCAGCAGATTCGACGCTTCAGTCCGGTTTTTGCGGTCGCGCCATAGCATCAGCGGCATATCGTTCATCAGCGGCAGCAGACCGTTGAGGAAGCGCATCTGCGCCGCTGGTTTTTCTCCGGCGTACTCTTTGCCGATTGAGGTGATGTCCCGGGGTTGCAACCCGGTTTCTGCCACGTTAAGCAACCGGCGGGTCATATCCAGCCCTCCCAGTGCGGAAGGCGGAATTTTGCCACCCGCGCGCAGCCGATCCAGCAGCTTGTCACTGTCGGCAATCAGCTGAGTCAGTTGCCCGGCCTCGCTCAGACCAAGGTGGATTTTGTGTAGCGATCGGGAAGAGAGTGAGGGAGTCAGCGAGGCGATATCTTCTGCCAGCGCGCGCTGCAGAGTGCGCAGGCCCGGCATAAATTGCTCACGACCAAAGCGCTCCAGCAGGCTATCGAGGATCACCGAAGCGGACTGGTGCTTGACGATCCCGTGGTAGTAAAGGTTGCGCATCGACTGCTTTTCGGTCGGGTCGGTGGTGAAGCTGGCAATCGCCGTGGCGGTATTCAGCCCCGCCCGCACTTTATCGCCATAATGTTCATGCAGTGCGTCCAGCCCGTGACTGGCCGCAGCGGCGGTTTGCGTGTCACCACTACGGTCAGCCTCGCGCAGGGTCATCCGCAACAGCAAATCGCAGCGTGCAGGGTCGTTATCAGCAGCCTCGACCAGCGCGTCGGCCTCCGGTTCCGGCCCTTTATTCAGCACGCCCTTAAGCGCACTGAGCCGCGTTTCCAGCCGATCCTGCTGCTGTCCGTCCAGCAGTTGATAAAGTTCAGCCAGTCGTTCGATACGCTCCACCGCACCACAATTGCTGCGCAGATGCTGGGTATTAATCTGCCGCCGGTTCAGCCCTTTGGTTTTCTTCTCTACCTTTTCGCTGAACATCATGCCGATCTCTTCCAGCGAATCCGTCAGCGAGTCTGCGGCCGACTGAGTATTCACCGGTCGCGCACGCACGTCTGCGCCCGCCGTTCGCGAAGACGGGACATCCTGCTTAAGCAGCGTTTTTGCCATCGCCTGCTGATACTGAAGTGAGGACTGAACTTTTATCATTGCGCACTCGTGGTTGATTTCGCGATTCTCTTACGTGGCGGCAAAGGACAATAAGTTCCCGAATAAAAAAATGGATAACTGGTATTTAAAATGTGTGATTTTACTGAAACTTTAAACCTCCGTTATTAGTGTTAAAAGTTGCACAGCTATTTCCCGATTACGGCCATGTTTTGTCTCAGATAATTCTTAAGTAAAATAAAAAATACTGGAATAACCCCGCCTCACGCCATTTTTTTCGCCTGGCACATTCCTTGCTATATGACGCTCTGCAGGCTGTTAATTAATTTCAGGAGCGAGTCAATGTTAACTTCTTCAACCGCAGAATTGTCATTTTCACCTGAAGCAGCGGTCGTTATTTTATGGCAGGAGATCCTCTGTCAGCAGAATCGCAAGTTGCATAATTTTATTCGTAAGCGCGTCTCCAACCGGGAAGACGTGGAAGATATTGCGCAAATGACCTGCGTGGAAGTGCTGCGCAACAGTCATAAGTTTTTAGGAGCTTCCCGCCCGGAAACCTGGCTGTTTGGCATCGCCGCCAATTTGATCCGCAACTATTACAAAACCCATCAGAACCGTTTTTTGTTCGACAGCCTTAACGAAGATAACGTGCTGGAACTCATTCATGATTGCGATCCCAGCGACATCATCGCCAATGATGAACTGCTCAGCGTAATGGCCCATTCCATTGATAAACTGCCGGAAGACACCCGCCAGATGCTCTCCATCCTGGTGGAACGCAATGGCAGCTACCAGGACGTGGCAACCTCGCTGGACATTCCACTGGGTACGGTAAAATCCCGCCTCTCCCGCGTCAGGGAGGCACTGAAAAGCACAATAAGCTGAACAAAGCTAATTTTTCAGATTGAAGCGCGATCAATTTATTTATCTGCGTGGTAGCTCAATTTTCAGATGAATATGGATAGTCACCAGAGGAAATATTTGCTGTAATTGTTCCTTGATGGGGAAAATTCCAGGTGCCGCCGGGTAAGCGGTAATAATATATGCTTATCACACATCCATTTATGCACAATCAGAGAGAGAAATGCTTTCTTCTGAAATATTCAGCTTTAATGTGACTAAAATCCCTCACGACGGGCGGGCTATTTTGCCTGACTTTGCCCTTGACAAAGTCAATGACGCCATCTATTTAGTCGCGCCGGATGCCAGTCTGGCTTATCTCAATAATAAAGCCTGCGAAATGCTGGGTTATAAATATCGCGAGTTGATACGATTAAGCTACGCCGATATTGAGGGAGAATTGCAGGATCCGGATGTCGCCGCGCTGTGGTGGAAACTGAGCCTGCGACCGGAAGGGATCCGCTTCACTTCGCAACACCGGATGCGCAGCGGCGAAATTATTCCGGTGGAGGTCAGTTCCAGCGCTTATGAACACCAGGGGCAGACTCTGGTGCTCTGCGTGGTGCGCGATGTCCGTGAGCTGAAGCAGCGTACCGAGCGCTATCTGCAACAGGAGCAGCAGTTCCGCACGCTGGTGGAGAACTCCCCCGATCTGATGGCCCGCTTCGATACCGATATGCGCTGCCTGTACGCCAACCCGCTGGTGCTGGAGCTGATTGGCTGCAGCGAAGAGCAGGCACGCGGCTGGCGCTTAACGGACACCATCCCCTTTGATGAGGTGGGTATGCGGCTGTTCCGGCTGGTTTCCAACACCCTGGCGCGGGGTGAAAAAAGCGAGGCGGAGCTGGAGGCCCGTTTTGGCGATCGCTCAATGGTGCTGCATGTTCGCTGCGTGCCGGAGTACGATCTGAAAGGCGAAGTGGTCACCATTCTGGCGGTGGGCCGTGATATCAGCCGCCTGCGGGAAGTGGAAAATGAAGTGCGCGCCGCCCATCACCAGCTACGCCTGCTGGCAAGCAATCAGCAGGAGCAAACCGAGCAGGAACGCAAACATATGGCGCGTGAAATCCATGATGAGCTGGGCCAGCACCTTACCAGCTTACGCGCCGGGTTGTCGGTGATTGGTATGCAGGCTGGCAGCCCGGAGCAGGTCACGCAGCAGGTGAATTATCTGATGACGCTGATCGACAGCACCATTCAGGTGGTCAGGGATGTCTCCACGCGCCTGCGGCCAAATATGTTGAATATGGGGCTGGTGCCCGCTCTGGAGTGGCTGCGCGATGAATTTGTCAAAAACGGCGGCTGCAGCTGCATGCTGATCGTGCCGGAAGATAAACCGGTAGCGCTCAGCGATCAGGCCGTGACGGCGGTGTTCCGCGTGGTACAGGAGTCGCTGACCAATATTTCCCGCCATGCGCAGGCCAGCAAGGTTTCCATTATCGTGCAGACCAGCCGCGAGTCAGTGGTGGTACAGGTACGCGATAACGGCAAAGGGTTTAAAACTCAGAACGTGCGCCACGATGCGTTCGGGCTGATGGGGATTAAAGAGCGGGTGGATATGCTGAATGGCCTGGTGACCATCACCAGCCACCCCGGGGAAGGGACACAGCTGGAGCTGACGCTGCCACTGACAGCCAGACAGTAACAGTTAGCCACTATGCTTGTACGTTTACCAGGGCTCCGACCAGGGAAACAGGATGAATGAAGTTATTAAGTTAGTGATTGCCGATGACCACGCACTAATGCGTGAGGGACTGAAGCAGATTTTTGCTCTGGATGAAAATATTGAAGTGGTGGGTGAAGCCGGTGATGGCAGCCAGGTGCTCGAACGGCTGCGGCTGGGCGGGCTGGATTTGCTTCTGCTGGATATCTCCATGCCCGGGATCAGCGGGGATGATTTGATTAATCGCATCCATTCACAGTACAAAAGCCTGCCGATTCTGGTGCTCAGCATGTTCAACGAGCCGCAGATTGCCCGGCGGGTGCTGAACTGTGGTGCGCTGGGTTATATCACCAAAGATAAAAATCCGGATGCGCTGTTAACGGCAATACGCAGCGTGGCAAAGGGATCGCGATATATCGACCACGATCTGGCGCAGGAAATTGTGTTTGCCGAATACCAGAACGGCAACCGCGCCCTGCATGAAACGCTGACCACCCGCGAGCGCCAGATCCTGCTGATGCTGGCACACGGCGAAACAATCAACGCCATTGCCGATGCGCTGTCGATCAGCAATAAAACCGTCAGTACCTATAAATCGCGGATGATGGATAAGATGCAGTTTTCCAGCAATGCCGATATCGTTAAGTACGCCATCAGCCATCATCTGGTGCAGTAGCGCCTGCCGTCAGGTTTCTGGCGGTGGCTCTTTAATGGTCGTTGCTTGCTCAACGGGCAGCGGTTCTTCCGGTACTTCCGGTACTTCCGGCTGCCATTGACGATGATGGCGCTTACTGACCAGGAAGACCGGCGTCGCCAGGAACAGCAGCAGACTGCCCGCCATCCCACAGACCAGCAGGCTGATGCAGCCCGCCCACCCTTCTCCGGCGGTTAATCCCGCCACCACCAGCGACAGAATAAAGAAGAAGGAGAGCGTCAGGCTGACCGGCCAGATATTGGTGATGTCCATCTCGCTGAGCGCCATTTTCACCGGCTTGACGGCGCGCCTTTCGGCCTCCTGCTCTGCCCGGATTTTTGCTTTTACCGCTTCAAGATCGACACAGGGTACAACAAAATCTTCCGCAGGCTGTGGATGGTACAACTCTTCAAAAATACGGCTGATAGGCGGAAAAGTCAGCGGCCAGGTGGCGCTGTGTACGCCATAAGTTGTCAGCGCCGGAAGCGTGATACGCGGCCACTGCACCGGTTGCAGATAGCGATTGTTCAGCACCACCCAGCTCTGGCGCGAGATGCCTTTATTAACATGATAAAGGCGGAAGCGGTCGGCCGGGGGATAGTTCAGATTGCTGACCCGCGCGGTAATGGCGGGGATATGCCGCTGGCGGCAGTAGTTGACGCGACTTTGTCCCTGCCCCGCCAGCAGCACGCCGAGCGCAGGAAGAAAGTACCAGGATGTGCTTTCGGCAGCGAACGGGCTGGCAAGATGTTCCCTCAGCCGCTCTTCGCTGCTGCCGCTGAGGTGTTCCGGCCACCAGCGCCAGCTGCGGGCAATGACCCGCTCAGTGGGCACCTGAAATACGCCCAGCGGTTCGGTTTGTGCAGGCAGCATCGCAAAGGGGAAAATTTTACTGAAGAAGGTCAGCGCATCATCCGGGCCATCCCATTCACCGCTGGCTTCCAGACCATGCAGGTTACCGGTCAGCTCTCCCCAACCGGTTTTGCCGAGCATATCAATCTGGTATTTGGTATCCGCCAGGCGTTTGCCCAGCCGCAGGATCTCCGAGGGGATCCCCTTTAGCGACAGTTCGGGGACCGTCGGGATGGCTTCATTGTGTTCACTTTCCATACTGCGTCAATCCCCAAAGGATAAGCAAAGTACCGGCTGACCTGCGCCTGAAATGTGGCAAATTTGCCTTAACAAGGAGGGTGTTTTTTATCGCCGTCATAAATTTGGCTTTAGTCAAAAAATCAAAGTATTTCAAGATGATAGTATACTTATTTTGGGGAATTATTAGCAACTCCGTTAATGGAACCCCAGCCCTTCAGCCCACGTTTTTTTCAACGATTGCCACGACAGTGAGCAATTATTCGTTTAAAAATAAACAGTAAACATGGAGTGAATGGAGAAAAAAACATGCGACAAAACGAGGGTGAAATAAGAATCGACAGCGACAGGCTTACCCGGCTGGTACAGACGCTGTGGCGTGCCGCAGGCAGCAGCGAGAAGGAAGCCCGCCTGGTGGCTGACCATCTGGTGCAGGCTAATCTGGCCGGACACGACTCGCACGGTGTCGGGATGATCCCCAGCTATATGATTTCACGCCAGCAGGGCCATCTGCAGCAGAACCAGCATGTGCAGGTGGTAAAAGATGCGGGTGCGGTACTGACGGTGGACGGCAATAACGGGTTTGGTCAGGTGGCAGCCTGTGAAGCGATGTCGCTGGGTATTGAACGTGCGCAACAGCTGGGAATGTGCGCGATTGCCCTGCGCAACACTCACCATATAGGCCGTGTTGGCCACTGGGCCGAGCAGTGTGCCCGTGCAGGGCTGATCTCCTTCCATTTTGTTAACGTGGTGGGCGATCCGATGGTCGCTCCGTTCCATGGCAGTGACCGCCGCTTCGGGACCAACCCTTTTTGCGCCATCTTCCCCCGTAAAGAGCAGCCTCCCCTGCTGCTGGATTTCGCCACCAGCGGCATAGCCTATGGAAAAACCCGCGTTGCCTGGAATAAAGGTGTGCAGGTAGCACCGGGCAATCTGATTGACCATAAGGGAACACCAACTGTCGAACCCTCGGTGATGCACGAAACACCCTACGGCTCGCTGCTGGCGTTTGGGCTACATAAAGGTTACGGGCTGGCGGTAATGTGTGAAATTCTCGGCGGGGCATTATCCGGCGGCCAGACCACGCACCAAAGCTCGTTGCAGACCAGCATGGAAGCCATCTTTAACAGCATGACCACCATCATTCTTGATCCAAAAGCCTTTGATGCCCCTCAAATGCAGCAAGAAGCTGAAGCCTTTATCGACTGGGTGAAAGCCTCACCGCAGGCAGATGACCAGCCGATTCAGGTTCCGGGTGAATTTGAAGAGGCACAGCGGGCAGAACGGCTGCGGGATGGCATACCGGTTGATGCCAATACCTGGCAACAAATTCTGGCTGTCGCCCGTGAAGCTGGCATGTCGGAGAGTGAACTGGCGGAATTTATTTAATATTGAAAACCCGGTTTCAGGCCGGGTTTGTTAAAAAAATGAGAATTTTGCATTGAAAACAGCTCAAAAAATATTTTTCACCTCATCGCTGAAATACCTTCCGTAAAATTTAAACTACCGAGCACTCCATAAACGTCAAAATAAAAACCAATCAGCTAACGACAATTACTTAACTAACAACAAGCCACAAACATCTTATTCACAGGCAGTTTAAATAACACCATGCCCGTTCAATTAATTAAATCGCTACAATTCTAAAAAAACCTTTATTCTACATGGGTCACAAAACCAAATTAGACATTGTGCGATATGAAGGTCGTTAAGATGGAGTAATTTAAAAATAAAAGGAGAGTGACATGAGTGACGAAGGGACTATGAATGTAACCGCCGATGGAGGAAGCAGCTCTAAGCCTGGCGGAGACGGCCCGCAGGAACATGCAGGTGACCGCGACAGTTCTTCAACTTCAGGTAATGGCAATACAAAGGGAAATAACGGATTAAAGAACGTTCCGCGTGACAGAGCAGATGCAATTTCCCGTACGGCTGGTATCGATCCAGGTATTTTCAACTATTACTATATCAATGAAGATGGCGATCTTATTGGCGTATCATCTTTATTATCCGTGGGATTTGAAGAATTAAATGACTTCGAACCAGGAGGAATTAACTTAGGTCCGGCACCAGCAGATCTGCTGCACGACTATGGTAATAGTGGTAAGGGGTCGAGTAGCAGTAACAGCACCGCGGGCAGCAGTGCTTCCTATAAGGAGGATATTTCCGATACACGTATCGCAGCACTGAATAAAACCATTGCTGACAATGCAAAATTAGCGAACAGCACTCAGTCTGGTCAACGAATTAGGAAAGCAAAACAGGCGACAAAAGAGGCGCAGGCAGAGGCCAAAGCAAAAGCTGAAGCAGAGGCCAGAGCAAAAGCCGAAACAGAGGCCAGAGCAATAGCTGAAGCCAAAGCAAAAGCTGAGGCAGAGACATATGCAAGAATGAAGGCTGAGGCAGAAGCGATGATCGCTAAAGCTGAGGCGATTTCCGCATATTACGATGCATTAGCTAAAGCCAGTGAAGAAAATAGAGTCAGAAATGAAGCATTAGCCTCTGTTGGGCTGGAGCCTCAAGATTATGTTCGTGGCTATGTAAGTACACCAGGTACTGAAGAAGACCTGCGGGATTTTATTTACTGGCAACTTGACGACAGCGAGACGGGCGTGGAGCCGGTCTATGTGATGTTGAATGAGCCATATGGAAAAACCAATGCGAAAGGCGAATACAGCGGCCGGGATTACAACACTGACAATGCAGGCGGTCCGATTCAAAATCTGGACTGGAGATGAGCCGAAATTGACCGTGAAGGTGTGGATAAGGTGAAAGTTCATACAGGACGATTTGGCGATTCACCTGAAAACAAGGTTATGTTAGAACGGCTGGAAAAAATTCTTAAAGGCGATCTGGATACTTCCGATACCGATAAGCGATTTTACACACATGAAATCAGAGAGTTAGAACGATACAGAAACTTAGGAATTAAAGATGGTGAGATACCTAAAAATAAAGATGAAGTTTGGAATAACACCCATACAGCCACTTTAGAAGACTATAAGTTGAGTTCAGACCACACGCTTATGTACACTCCAGATGCACTGGAATCAACACAAAAATTTTGAGGTAAAATAAATGTTTGATTTTGATGAAATTGTAATAAAAGAAGATATGCAAGACGTCATCCTATTTCTTTTAGGGTATAAAGAAAAAGGAATGTCTTTTCCGTCAATGGATCTCTTCTTTAATATGCATAAAGCCCAAGAGAAATATGAGTCTTACAACATTTTATTAATTAATGTAACAAAACAGCTTGAGGATGAAGGAAAAATAACCTCAGACGGTAAATATGGTTACATAGCTGGACCTAACTGGATAGCACCTGATTTTATGGAGAATAATAAATATCTTATAAAATAATTTATTATTCCTTATAAGCGAATAGTAAAACCCGGCCTCAGGCCGGGTTTTCCGTTACTACTCCAGGTTAGCGTGCTGACCGGAAACCTGCTCCACCGACAGCCCCTTACGACACATCAGCTGCAGGCAAATCATATCGCCAAACAGCAAAAGCGACTGTTCAAACAGCGTGGTCATTGGCTGGATAGAGTGAATGCCGCTGCAGCTTTTGGATCCGCAGTGAAAATCCACCACCACATCCGACATTTCCGCAATACTGCTGTGCGGTGAAGAGGTCAGATGGGCCAGCGTGGCACCATATTTCTTCGCGCAAATCGCAATGTTTTTCGGGAAGATCGATTCACCCGATCCCGAGCCGATGAGCAACAGATCGCGGTCGGTAATCGGCGGCTCGTTTACATCGCCAACCAGCCACGCCGGAATGCCAAGGTGGTTAAGCCGCTTCACAAAAGCTGACAGGGCAATGCGTACGCGCCCTACTCCCACCACCAGCACTTTATCCGCTGCGAGCATTGCGCTGATAAAGTCCTCAACGCTGTCTGCATCGAGCTGGTTAAAGACGGTGGAAAGCTCCTCCACCACATGCTTTGAGCTGGAGAAAAAATCACGATCCGGCATGCGCATTTTCCTCGCGGTGCGAAATCTGGCGACGGGTTTCATGCAGATTCCCGACAATCGTGCCCTCTTTCTTAAACAGCGCACTGGTGCCCAGCACGTACATATCCGCTCCGGCCTGCTCACACAGCAGCATAGGCTTGCCGCCAATATTGCCATCCACTTCCAGCAGTGCCTTGCTGTTTTTACTCTCCAGCCAGCGCTTCGCGAAGGCCACTTTATCCACCATCGGATCGATAAACTTCTGCCCGGCAAACCCTGGATTTACCGTCATGATCAGCAGTACATCAATCAGATCGGCGACATACTCCAGCGACTGCACCGGCGTGGCAGGATTCAGCGCCACACCAACCTTCACATTATGCTGACGGATCTTAGAGAGCACGCCCTGCAAATGCGTGGTCGCTTCGGCGTGGACAGTGATGATGTCCGCGCCCGCGCTGACCACCGCATCAATATAGCGCTCAGGTTTTTCCACCATCAGATGAACATCGATTGGACGTTGGGTCAGCGGCCGGATCACCCTGATAAAATCGATGCTCAGTGCGAAGTTGTCGACGAATTGTCCGTCCATGATATCAATGTGGTAAAAGTCGATATTTCCTTTTTCCAGCTCGCCAATCTGCGAACCCAGATGAAGAAAATCAGCGACCATCAGTGACGCTCCGAGTAATTTCATTACGAACCTCCTTATAATTCTCGCCGGACACTGCGGCGAAACGGGCAAGATTGATTTTTTTCATCCGGCCGAAGTACCAAATGAACATGGCGAGATAAGCCACAACAGCCACGGCTGACATGGCAAGCAGCGGAATATCCATGGACGCGGTTGCCCGTCCGATCAGCACGGAGAGCATTTTTTCCAGCGGGTCTGAATCCACCGAGGAGAACAACTGGTCATGGGAGAGCCCCTTCGGAAAGCTGTTCATCGCAATGGAGGTTTTGGTGACGAACTCAGCGATCAGCGTGGCGCCCCAGAGAAAGAGCGGGATCAACACGGTGCCAATCAGCGTCATGCGGATCACTTTGCCCTGAGTAATCACCAGCAGCGCTGGTGCCAGCACGGTCAGTAAAATGCCGCCGACGGGCAGGACCGCATTACCCGGTAAAACAATGGCGATAATCAGCAGGATCGGGGCGAGGATATTGGCTACGGCCCACAGCTCAGCCCTTGAAGCCAGTATTGGCCAGTCGATGGCGACAAAAATCTGTCGGCCACGAAAACGCTTTTCCATAATGGAGGAAATGCCTTCCGACAACGGAGCGATCGCCGGGCCAAACCAGCTGCCAACAAGGCTGAAAAGCTCCAGCGACACACCGGCAGTAAAGGCCAGCGTAAACAGTTCGCTGGCGGGTAACTTGCCCAGCAGGCCGACAAACAGCCCCAGATAAACTCCGATGGCGAATTTACTGCCCCAGAAGCCTATTTTCTGATTCAGCTTTTCCGCGTCGAAATCATATTTATCAATGAAGGGGATACACTTGCTGATGATTTCATTAACGATCAGCACCGGAGGAGAGATCAGCAATGATGGATGAGCGGTAGTGGTAATGCTTTTCTCATCGTAATTCAGCAGCTTTTTGATCTGCGGCTGCATCACATCAGAATTGATCAGCATCAGCGTATATAACACCGCGACCACTGCCGTGGTCAGGAACATATTATTATCGGAGCAGTACAGCGTCAGCAGGCCAATAACTGAAAGATTCCAGATATTAAAGAGATCGACATTCAGTGTCTTGACCAGGTTAAAAGACAGCAGCACGACGTTAATGATGATACAAACCAACGCAAAGTAGAGCGTATAGATTGAACCCCATGTAATCACTGCCAGAGGTGCCCAGCCTAAATCGGTCACAGAAAGTGATACCCCTGTTGATTCAACAAACTTATTCAGCGCAGGGGCAAATGCTCCCGTTAATAAAGTAATAACAGCACCCATTCCCGTCAGGGCAACACCCATTTGAATGCCACCTTCCAGAGCACGGGATAACTTAACTCTGAATAATAGAGATAATAATGTAATGATGATAAACATCATTACCGGTGCGCCCAATAATATAAAGGCGCCAAACCAGCTATTTAGCTGAGAAAACATATAAGCCATCCTTCCCCGATGGAGAATTTATTGAGATATTGGCGATAAATTAATTCAGAAAGTCGTTTCTTCGAATACTGCTTTTACTTCTTCAAGGGCCGGGATAGCATCATGGCCACCGAAGCGGGAAACTTTAATCCCGGCAACCACATGAGCAAAACGGACTGCACCTTCAAGGTCACCAGAGTGATCAATCAGATAATTTGCCAGTGCACCGGCAAAACAATCGCCTGCGCCAACGGTATCCACGGCCTTAACGCTTAATGAGGGGATAAAGAGGGAATGGTGATTCTGATACAGCAGGCATCCATTGCCACCCATTTTCACCACAACGTTTTTTACGCCCATGGAGTGAATGATTTTCGCCGCTTCAAGGGCGCTGGTTTCATCATGCACGCTGACCCCGGTAATGTGCTGCGTCTCGTTGCTGTTCGGTAATATCAGATCGGCCCAGGGGAAGGCTTCCGGATTAATACCCTCCACCGGAGCCGGGTCAAGAATAACAAACATCCCTTTCTCTCTGGCGATACGCATTGCCGCCAGTACCGACTCATTGCTGGTTTCCATCTGTACCAGCAGGATTTTAGCCTGTACCTGCTCCAGCACCTGACCCACTTCCTGTGCGCCAAATGAGAAGTTCGCGCCATTATTGCCGATCAGCGTGTTGTCGCCAGACGGTTCAATAATGGCCACGCAGGAGCCAGTGCCCTGATCTTCGGAGACGATAACAAATCGGTCATCAACGCTGTGTTTACGCAGGTTCTCGCGCAGCTGGCGACCCGGGTCGTCATTGCCCACACAGCCGATGAAACACACCTTTTTGCCGTAACAGGCAGCACTCACAGCCTGATTGTTCCCCTTTCCCCCGGCGGCCATTCTGATTGACTTACAGAATGAGTTGTCTCCACTTTTGGGAAAGCCGTTACACTCAACAATGACATCCATATTAATACTGCCCATCACGACGATATCGTACATATTCACTCCTGGAGTTTGCTACCCCTTAGGGTTGATTCCCGTTTCACCAGCTGCGGTAAAACGGTGAGATGCACGGGCTCTGATTCAGTCTGAATCAAATCAATAATGGTTTTAACGGATAAAACACCGACTTCTTTTAACCGCTGATCGATCGAACTGATAGCGGGAAGGTAGTATTCACAGAGTGATGAATTATCGTAACCGATAAAAATAACGTCCTCTGTAATATTTAATCCGTAATCTGCACAGGCACGAATTGCGCCAAAAGCTATCGCATCATTGGCACAAAAAACACCGTCGCACTTCCCGGAAGTTTTAAGGAAACCCAGCATAGCTGAATATCCTCCCGGAGAAGTTAAATCACCATGAATGATTTGCGGACTGTCACAGCCCAGCCTGTCTTTATTTTCCTGTATAAAGCCCAGCGAACGAAGCTGGGCAATTTTGTCATCGGGCTGACCAGAGACCATCAGAAGCTTTCTGCAACCTGATTCAATAAGATGGCGGGTAGCGATTTGCCCCCCCAACTGATGTTCCACTTTAATCGATGAAAATGCATGAGCATCCGGAGTACGGTCAACGGTCACCGTGCGGATACCGCTTTTTTCCAGCGCATCAATATCTTTTTTGGTGATCACCAATGAGTTAATAATGGCACCGCAGACAAAATTACTTTTCATCGAATTCAGATAAAAATCGACTTTTTCCCGACTGTCACTGCTGTTAAACAGCATAATATTATAACCATTTTTATTGGCTTCGACTTCTATTTCAGTCAGCAGATCAGAGAAGAAAGGCGTGTTCAGTGTTGGCAGCATAACGGCAATCATATTTGATCGTCCATGCGACAAGTTTTTAGCCATTGCGTTAGGGACATAGCCCACATCATCCATTATTTTCATTATGTACTTCCGCATTGTCTCGCTGACATCACTTTTATTGTTAATAACCCGTGAAACGGTTGCTACTGATACCCCAGCCTTTTTCGCGATATCTTTAATATTTGCCATTCTTTCTCCGTAACCGGTTACGTAAAACTTATTACAACCCAATAAACGCTGTCAATCGTGATCGGGGTCACGAAGCAACATAACCCTTTGAATTATAAGTGATTGAAAAGACATGAATAATTCAGTTTCAGTTGATCTTTGGACGCCCATCACAATTCTAGCGGAATAGTGAGCAGGCTGGCAGAGTGAATTACGTTGTTTATTAACGTCATCAGGCTAAAAAAACAGCAGTGAACAAAGAAGGATTAAGCAGCGAAGGAGTCAGAGGGATAACGTCATTGAAGTGGCAGAATAGACCTGAGGGAAATCTGCAGACGACGGGCAAGATTTCCCGTCGTCTGCAGGCCATTCAGTGTCAGAGCATTGCCTGCAGTGCCAGACAGCCAATCAGGCCGCACACGGCGATGATGGTTTCCAGTACCGACCAGGAACGCAGGGTTTCACCAATGGTCAGGTTGAAATACTCCTTAAACAGCCAGAAGCCCGGATCGTTAACGTGCGAGAAAATCACGCTGCCCGACCCCACCGCAATCACCATCAGTTCAGGGCTGACCCCGGTAGTGGCAATGATTGGCGCGACAATTCCGCCTGCGGTAATTGCCGCAACGGTCGCCGAGCCAAGCGCGATACGCAGGGCCGCCGCAATGGACCACGCCATCAGGATTGGCGAGACTGAACTGCCCTCCATCATCCCTGCAATGTATTTGTCCACGCCGCCATCCACCAGCACCTGCTTGAACGCCCCACCGCCGCCGATAATCAACAGCATCATCGCAATAATTTTGATGGAGTCGGTCAGGGTGCCCATCACTTCATCCATAGTGCGGCCGCGATTCAGACCGAAGGTAAACAGCGCGATCAGCACGGCAATCAGCGTTGCCATTATCGGGTCACCGAAGAATTCGGCATACGGCAACAGCGCATGTCCCTTTGGCAGCGCCATTTCAGCAACCGCCCGCAACGCCATCAGCACGACCGGTACCAGCGAAGTCCAGACGCTGACCGCAAAGCCAGGCATCTCTGCTTCACTGAAGGTTTTCGGGTTGTACAACCCTTCCGGGATTGGCTTATCAATGCCTTTCAGGAAGCGGGCAAAAACCGGTCCGGCAAGGATTACCGTCGGGATCCCCAGAAGCGTGCCGAACAGCAGAGTTTTCCCCATATCGGCATGGAACAGGGTGGCAATTGCCGTCGGGCCTGGATGAGGAGGCAGGAAGCCGTGAGTCACTGACAGCGCTGCCGCCATCGGCACACCGACAAACAGCAACGGGACGCGGGCAGCCGCCGCAATGGTCAGCACCAGTGGTAGCATCAGCACAAAGCCCACTTCGTAGAACAGTGCAAAGCCCACGGTAAAACCGGTCAGAACCACCGCCCACTGAATATATTTCTTACCAAACTTACTGATTAACGTTGTGGCAATTCGCTGTGCACCACCGCAGTCAGCCAGTAATTTGCCGAGCATGGCACCAAAGCCCATGATCAGCGCCAGACTGCCGAGCGTACCGCCCACACCGGCTTTGATGGAACCGATCACTTTATTGACAGGCATTCCCTGCATCACACCGACCGCCAGCGCGACGAGGATTAGGGCAATAAAGCCATTTAGCTTAAAGCGGATCATTAGCAGCAGTAACAGCACTACGCCAATCGCAACGATGACTAATGGCATACATTTTTCTCCGGTAGGGATGAATTATTGTTTTTATGTTACCGGGAACATGTTAGCGGTAACATTCCACACCGGGAATACCCTGTTAACGGGGAATTTACATTTTGAGATGAAGATCAAATTTTTGACACAGATGGCCGTTTCCGGCCACCGGCGCACGTTTCCTGCTACCAGGGATAGCGCACTTCCTGCTTAACCTGCTCAACCGTTGCCAGCGCCAGCCACTGACAATATTGTGGAATACGGCTGCGATCGAGCGCGTCAGGATCAACCGACTGATACTGCCCTTCGCGCAACTTATATTTAGAAAAGCACCTGTCAGTGGTCACCGCATGGATATGGAGTGTCATAGAATCAATGAGTTCATCAAGATCGCTCTCGACATCGAGGATGCGCTCCCGCCCGCGATACAGCATCTCCCAGTAGGCTTCATTCGCGGCAATTTCTGCTGCGTACATCGTCGTCACCCCACGGAACCAGCCCGGCCATTTCCCCCAGTTCTTTTCATCTTTACCAAACTCTTCCAGCAGTACCTGGCACCAGTGGATTTGTCGGCGCAGAAAAGGGAGCATCAGGTCAGAAGAAGCCAGTAGAGAGCTTCCACAACCGAAAGAGGAGTAATGCTTAACGCCATGTCGCTGGCAGAAGTTCAGCATATTGTTTTTAAAATCGTCGCTGGAGTGATAAAGCCCGCGTCCGTGAACCGGAAAGCTGGGGCGAAAATCAGCAAGATGGCGGGTAAGAAAAACATCGGCATCCGTTCTCAACAGGTATTCATACTGAGCCGCAGTGGCATCAATATGCTCCCCGGAAAGACAACCAATTGAATTATAGAAGTGATAATCATCAAAAGGTGTGCCTGCCACCGCTTTTGGCAGACAGGGGATAAGGATAATTCCCGGCTCATTGGGGAGATCTTTTTCCACTTCAGGATGGTGTACCACGAGCAAATCAGACGTGTGGTAGCAGCCGCTGTAAATCCAGCTTTTATGCAACCAGCTGAATTCTTCCAACATTTTGGGGGAATTATCGACATAGACCATAATGCCGAGGGATTTGACGTCGTCTGTTAAAAAATTTCTAATTTCCATATTATGCTCCTGAAACGCCATGTTTTTTCAGGAACATTTATTGGAATAAGCTGGCAGATAGAAAATGTTCCTGACTCCTGCCTGCCAGTTTACCATTCCCGCTATTTTGCCCCAATACTCATTGCGCGACATTATGTCTGCACATACGCCAGATAAAACTGCACTTATGTTAAAAAGAGTGCCCTCTCTTCCTCTCCCGCAATGCGGTTCATGCACCACACATCTCCGAACCATACTTTGACATCAAACAAGGAAATCCAGCTTAAACTCCGCATAAATGTAACAAAATGATTCACAGTGAATCAAAATGCGTTTTTCTGGTTTAACAATTATAGTAATTTGCTCAGGGAATGATTGCCTGGCGCAACCATTGGCCGATGATAACAATCAATATTGCAATATTTAAACCCACATTTTCCATGCTGCAACATTAAAATAACATCACCACAGAACGAAGGGGTATTCTGGCGATTAATTTCCATTTTGTGCGTTTATTCGCGCGAGCATTAAGCCAAAAAGTTATAGCTGGTAAAGAATACATCACCGGTCCGGATACGACTCTCATTCAGGATCACAGCTGTTTAACGTTCTGTAAAATCCTGTCAGAGGATAAAAACCGTTAAAATACCAATTATTTTACACACTGGCATCAAATTACAATCTCAATTTAACACTTGCGATAAATAGTTTAACGAGACGGTGAAACAATTCATCGCAAAGATTTGTGCTGTTATAGCCCGGAACACCATTACTGTGACTACTCCTTCTCCTGAATTGGTCTCAGGATCAATCCTTCGATGAAATTCCGGCATAGCTCAGGCTGTTCTCACCGAATATGTAGCTTGATTGTTAATTGCTGGTAAAAATAAAGGCAGTTTATGTTAGATCGAGGTAAGCAATGTTTGGATTAGATGCGTTCCACCTGGCAAGGATACAGTTCGCGTTTACCGTGTCCTTCCATATTATCTTCCCGGCTATTACCATCGGGCTCGCCAGCTTCCTAGCGGTACTGGAAGGGTTATGGCTGAAAACCAGAAACGAGGACTATCGCGACCTCTACCATTTCTGGTCTAAAATCTTTGCCGTTAACTTCGGCATGGGCGTGGTATCCGGTCTGGTGATGGCCTATCAGTTCGGGACCAACTGGAGCGGCTTCTCCCAGTTTGCCGGGAGCGTAACCGGCCCGCTGCTGACCTATGAAGTGCTGACTGCCTTCTTCCTGGAAGCGGGTTTCCTCGGTGTAATGCTGTTCGGTTGGAACCGTGTCGGCCCTGGTCTGCACTTCTTCGCCACCTGCATGGTCGCCCTGGGAACCATCATTTCCACATTCTGGATCCTCGCGTCTAACAGCTGGATGCAAACGCCGCAGGGCTATGCCATTCAGAACGGCATCGTGATCCCGGTTGACTGGTTCAAGATCGTCTTTAACCCGTCCTTCCCGTTCCGGTTGCTGCATATGTCGACCGCTGCTTTCCTGGCCAGCGCCTTCTTCGTTGGGGCTTCTGCAGCCTGGCATCTGCTGCGCAAAAATGACACGCCCGCCATCCGTAAGATGATGTCCATGGCGCTGTGGATGGCTCTGATTGTCTCCCCGATTCAGGCGGTGCTGGGTGATGCACACGGCCTAAACACGCTGGAACATCAACCAGCCAAAATCGCCGCGATTGAAGGCCACTGGGAGAACCCGCCGGGTGAACCTACTCCACTGATCCTGTTCGGTATTCCGGACATGGAGCAGGAAAAAACCAAATATGCGCTGGAAATCCCTTACCTGGGCAGCCTGATCCTGACGCACAGCCTGCATAAGCAGGTTCCGGCGCTGAAGACCTTCCCGAAAGAAGATCGTCCGGACTCCACGGTGATTTTCTGGTCCTTCCGCGTGATGGCCGGCCTGGGCATGCTGATGGTACTGCTGGGTGTGGTCAGTTTGTGGCTACGCTTCCGGGACCGGATGTACACCTCACGTCCTTTCCTGTGGTTCACCCTGCTGATGGGCCCTTCAGGCCTGATCGCGATCCTGGCAGGCTGGTTTACCACTGAAATTGGTCGGCAGCCGTGGGTGGTTTATGGCCTGCTGCGCACTAAAGACGCGGTGTCGGCCCATGGCGATTTGCACATGAGCCTGAGCCTGCTCGCCTTTATCGTGGTGTATATGTCGGTGTTCGGCGTGGGGTATACCTACCTGTTCAACCTGATCAAGAAAGGCCCGGTGCAGGGCGAAGGTGACCATACCCCGGAAGGCGGTCCTGGCACTTCGCACACCCCTTCACGTCCGCTGTCTGCCGTGCAGGAAAAGTTAAATTCGCCGGAAGAGGGTAAATAACGTGGGTATCGATCTCTCAATTATATGGTTCACCATCATCGTCTTCTCGACCCTGATGTATATCGTGATGGACGGCTTCGATCTGGGTATCGGCATTCTGTTCCCGTTCAATAAAGATGCGACCGAGCGCGACATGATGGTTAACACCGTCGCGCCAGTGTGGGACGGTAACGAAACCTGGCTGGTACTGGGCGGTGCGGCGCTATATGGCGCCTTTCCGCTGGCCTATGCGGTGATCATCGATGCGCTGTCAGTGCCGCTGACCATCATGCTGATTGGCCTGATTTTCCGTGGCGTGGCGTTTGAGTTCCGCTTTAAGGCGACTGAAGAACACCGCCCATTCTGGGACAAGTCCTTTATTGTGGGTTCCTATATGGCCACCTTCAGTCAGGGTGTGGCGCTGGGTGCCATCATCAATGGCTTTGAAGTGACCAACCGCGCCTACAGCGGCCCGGAGCTGGGCTGGCTCACACCGTTCTCTCTGTTCTGTGGCCTGGGTCTGGTGACGGCGTACGCCCTGCTGGGTAGTACCTGGCTGATCATGAAAACCGAGAACGGCCTGCACCGTAAAATGACGGCGCTGACCAAACCTCTGCTGCTGGCTCTGCTGGCGGTGGTTGCCGTGGTGAGTATCTGGACGCCGTTGCAACACGCCAACATCATGCACCGCTGGTTTACCCTGCCTAACCTGTTCTGGTTCCTGCCAGTGCCGGTGCTGGTTCTGCTGGCCTCATGGGGACTGTGGCGCGCGCTGAAACGTCATGCGCACTACTCGCCGTTCCTGTTAACGCTGGCTCTGGTGTTCCTGGGCTTTACCGGCCTTGGGATCAGCATCTGGCCCAATATTATTCCACCGAATATCACCATCTGGGATGCTGCCTCACCGCCGCAGAGCCAGGGCTTTATGCTGGTCGGCGGCCTGCTGATTATTCCGGTTATCCTGGTTTACACCTTCTGGAGCTACTACGTGTTCCGCGGGAAAATCAAACCGGACGAAGGCTATCACTGATTATTCGGGCTTATCCCCATCAATATCACCCTGCGGCTGAGTCAGTGGCAGGGTGAAGCAGAGAGTTATTCTGGAGGAAATGATGATGGTACAAAACCAGACTCAACAGATCACTAAATCCCCGGCGTGGAAGCGCATTCTGTGGATGGTGGCTATATATGTCGGCAGCGTGATGGCGCTTGGTATCGTTGCCACCGTGTTCCGCTTTATGATGACAGCTGCGGGTATGAAGTCACACTGACAGCTTGACGGTCTGCTGAACAACACTCAAAGGGGCCGTCAGTCGGCCCCTTTCCTTTACATCAGTCATAATTTTACACATAACCGCAGCGGTAACCCTTCTGTAATAGTCTAAGCTTTAGGTTCATTCATGAGGAAATCATGCCATCAGAAGGAGTCAGTATGAGTCTGTTAGATAAAGCCAACGATAAAGCCGATGAAGCGCTGGGTAAAGGCCAGGAACAGTTTGGTAAAGCTGTCGATTCTCCAGAGCATGAGTTCAAAGGGCGCGTGCGTCAGGGAGCGGCCAAAGCATCCTATGCAGTGGATGACGCGCTGGACTGTGTGAAGAGTAAAACCCAGGACTCCCCGTTTGTGTCGCTGGCTATTGCCGCCGGTGTCGGCTTCCTGGCAGCGAAGATTTTCGGCCGCCGCTGAATGAAATCGGGTTAATGCTGGCCCGGAGAAATCTCCCTTCAGCATGACAGTCAACAGGCCGGTTTACCGGCCTTTTTTTCGCCAGTTGCCAGCTTTTGCTGACATAATCGGCGATTTTCACCTCCCCCTGCCCTTCAACCCTCCAGCCAAACTGTGATCCCGCCTGAACATTTAATCTTTTCCGGTAACAGCAGAATCATTTCAGCACTATTTATAACGATCATATTTCTGTTTGGTGCTTTGATTCATTCTGTTCTGGCCGTCAATTCCACCTTACGTCAGTTTTTACGCCCTCTGTACATCTTATGTGCAGGAGAAAATGCTGAGCGGTGGCTGATGGCTGCGATCTGGCCTGCCCGACATCCAGAAGGACAGCGTTATCTCAATAAAAATAAGGTTTCCATCATGAAAAGCACCCTCCCAAAAACCACGTTAAAAAGATCGGTGGCGTTCTGTGGTTTAGGTTTACTGCTGGCATCCGGCCAGGCGCTGGCAGATTATGCCCCGCTGAGCATGGATTCTCCCTACGCCTTTGGCGACTGGGACGGTACCCGTAGCCAGCTGAAACAGGATGGCGTTGATTTCCAGGTGAACTACACCATGGAATCCGCCAGCAACTTCTCCGGTGGTTATAACCAGTCAACTTCAGCGCGCTATACCGACCAGTGGGCTTTCGGCACCACGCTGGACCTGGAAAAACTGCTGAACTGGAACGACACCCAGTTTCAGGCAACCATCACCAGCCGTAACGGTCAGGATTTAACCCAGTATATTAATGACCCGCGTTCGGGTGGCCTCTCTTCAGTACAGGAAGTCTGGGGGCGTGGGCAAACCTGGCGTCTGACCCAGTTCTGGTTGAATAAAGGCTTCTTTGACCACGCGCTGGAAGTGAAGGCCGGTCGCGTGACTGTCGGCGAGGATTTTGACTCCTTCCAGAGTAACTTCCAGAACCTGGCCTTCGGCAGTGGCCAGGCCGGTAACTGGCGCGGCGACCGCTGGTACAACTGGCCAGTTTCCCAGTGGGGCGGCAGGGTTAAACTGAACATCACCCCGGAAGTGTTCTTCCAGGTTGGTTTCTATAATCAGACCCCGTCCAACTACGATACCGGCAATGGTTTCCGCCTTGATACCAGCCCGACGCTGGGCAACATGGTGCCGGTGGAACTGGGCTGGCAGCCTGCGTTCGGTGCCGATAAGCTGCCTGGTAACTACCGTATCGGGATGTACTACTCCTCGGTTAACGGGGATAACTACAGCTCTTATAACGACGGCGAGTACGGTCAGAAGAACCACTCCTACGGCGGCTACCTGCTGTTACAACAACAGTTAACCGCAATGGATGGTGACAACCAGCGCGGACTGGGCATCACTGTTCAGGCGGTAATGAACGATCAGAAAACCTCGAAAACCGACAACTATCAATCGGTCTCGCTTGTGTGGAAAGGGCCGTTTGATGCCCGTCCGAAGGATGAAATTGGTGTCGGCGCAGCCCGTATTCATGTCAACGATGACTACACCAAAATGCTGCGCCAGACCAATCAGGAAAACGGCGTGGACGATTACAACAGCCCGACCTACCTGCCGATCCAGAGCGGTTCCGAGTATAACTACGAGGTTTACTACAACGCGCACGTCACCAACTGGCTGAACCTGCGTCCAAACCTGCAGTACGTTGCCTCTCCGGGTGCAGTCAGCGAAGTCAAAGACGCCTTTATCGGCGGTATCAGCGCCAACATCAACTTCTGATTATTGCCCTCTGCTGGCGGATCTTCGGGTCCGCCTTATTCATCCACAACTCATACTGCCTGCTTCAGCTGCGCCCGGGTGTTATAGAAGCGCCGGTAGGCAAGATAACCCGCGATAATGGTCGAGAAGCTGGCTGTGCCGAGCAGCATAAAGGTAACCATAATCTGGTATTTAATCGCTTTCACCGGGTCGATACCGGCAAAGATCAGCCCGGACATCATCCCCGGCAGGCTCACCAGCCCGACGGTTTTTGCGGCGTCCACGGTGGGGATCATTGCGCTGCGAATGCTGTCGCGGATGATCGAACCAGAGGCTACCTTAACTGAAGCGCCCAGGCTCAGCATCTCCTGGATCTTCTGGCGGTTATCGCTGAAGCGCTGGTTCAGGTTGCTGTAGCACAGTCCGACCGCCACCATCGCATTCCCGGCAATCATCCCGGAGATCGGGATAACCTGCATCGGCATAAATTCAATCGATCCACTCAGCACCAGGATCACCAGCGTCAGCGTGGTACTCATGGTGATAGCGACAAACGACAGGGTAAACGCATGGTCGATATTACGGCTGCGCTTGCGGGCATTCAGCGCCGCATTCACGCAGATAAACAGCACCATCAAAACCGTTAACCATGCATTATTCAGGTCGAAAATGTACTTCAGCACGTAGCCGACGATGATCAGCTGAACGATAGCGCGCGACACGCTCCAGACAATGTCTTTCTCCAGCCCGAGCTTCTCTTTGCGGCTGACGATCAGCGCAATCAGCACCAGAACCAGCGCCAGTCCCAGAGATTCATTGGTAATATTATGCTGGTTCATGCGTCACCTTCCTGGCTTGCGGCTAGCGTCACGACCCGCTGTGCCTGGCTGATTTCTGCGGTATCGTGGCTGATCCAAATCACCGCCACGCCCTTCTCTTTGACCAGCCCGGCGATCAGCTGGTTGATCATCTGTTTGTTTTCTTCATCCAGCGCACTGGTGATCTCATCCAGCAGCAGCACCTCCGGCAGGAATTGCAGATTGCGCAAAAGCGCCACCCGCTGCTTTTCCCCGCCTGAAAGCTGCTCCGTTTTCTTCGCCAGCATCTCTTCCGGCAGGTTGACCTGCTTAAGCCAGTGCTTCAGCACTGCCACATCGACCTTTTTCTGCCGGATCTGCCATGGCAGCGCCAGGTTGTCAAAAACCGATTCGCCAAACAACACGGGAGTCTGAAAACAGTAGGAGACCTGCTGACGGTAGCTTTCGGGTTTGATCCCGCTCACCGGCTGGCCTTTAAAGAAGAGTTCACCGCCAGAGGGTTGAAGCAGCGTGGAGATGATTTTCAGCAGCGTACTTTTGCCACTGCCGGAAGGCCCGGTCAGTAAAATAAACTCACCGGCATTAAGCTGGAGCGAAACAGGTGCCAGCAGCGTGGTGCCATCCTGCGCAAAGGAAACAGCCTGCACGTCGAGCAGGGGTGAAGAGTGCGACATAAAATTTTAACCAGCCTGAGGGAATATTATCAGGCGGATCATAGCGCGATAAGGCGACAAATTGTCGCCTTTTCATCATTAAAAAGTAACGCTTATTGTTGCTGCGGAGAATAGCTCAGCATCACCGGATCGTCAGGAAGTTTGGTGAACTTCGAAATAATCTGGTGGAAATCTGCGGTCGGATCGAGATCGCTGAACTGGGCCGGGTAGAGATCCTTAGCCAGAATTTCCATACCGATAATATTATAAGGGTGGTTGTAGAAGTGGTGATAAACGCCATACACCTTGCCCTCTTTCACCGGGGTAATCTGCTGCAGACCGGTACGGCTGGTGAGCTTATTAAAGGTGGCGGTAATCTCTTCACGCGGAATATTATAACCGAACGGCAGAACGTTCTTATTTGGCCGTTTGGAGCCGGACATAATATAAACATCCGGTTTCATGGCGATGATTTTCTCCAGCGCCACAAACCCTGATGCGCCTGGCAGCAGGCTGGAGCCGATGTTTTTCCCGCCAACCGCTTCCACCAGTCCACCCCAGCCGTTATGGCCATGGGTAAAGCAGCAGTTATCAGCGTTACCAGCGATAGGCTCGATAAAGACCTTGGGCTTATCCTTGATCTGCGCGATCTTCTGCTGCATCGCATCCCAGTGCTGATGATAGAAGTCAGTGTACTCTTTCGCTCTGGCTTCCTGGTTCAGCACGGTCCCCAGCAGGGTGATGCTGTTGGCGGTGTTCTGCGCCGGATGCAGCTCATAGTCAACAAAGACCACCGGAATATTCAGTTTTGCCAGCGTATCCAGCACGCCGGTCTGCTTCAGTGCAGGTTTGGCGCGCAGCTGGGCAATCATCAAATCCGGCTTCTCGGCAATCACGCTCTCCAGATTCACCTGCCCCTGGTCGTTGAAGCCCATGTCGATGATTTTAGTGGCTTCCGGCCAGGTTTTCTTCAGCAGGTCCCAGGTTTGTGTGTCCTGCTTTTTCGGCAAGTTATTCCAGGCAACCACTCGTTTAAAAGGATCTTCGCGGTCCAGCAGCGCCAGCGACAGGATATCGCGGCCGTCCTGCAGAATGACGTGCTGTGGCTCTTCCTTCAGGGTGATTTTCTGATTATCCATATCGGTAATCTGCACCGGATACGTCGTGGCGGCACAGCCCGCCGACGCCGCAAGGGTGCCTAACAACAGCCAGGAACGAATAGTCACTTAATGTCTCCATGAGAATATAAATAAGAGTGATAATCATTTGCAAATATACCGTCAAGCCTGTCCCATTTCATTCTTTTTAATCTTGACTCCTGAGTGTAATACGCTCAGATAAAGAATGACTTTGACATTAAGCCCGGTCGGCGAGCGCTCCGCCGGGCCTGACAAAATTTCGCCCTGTAATCTGTCGAGCAGCGTACGGACAATCGATAATCCCAGTCCGGCCCCCGTATCTTCGCTGCCTTCAATCCGGTAAAAAGCATCAAAAACACGCTGGCGTTTTTCTGGCGGAATGCCAGGGCCTGGTATCTTCGATCTCAATCACCCCCGCCCCTGATTCGTCAGGATGTAGGCAACCCAGAAACAGGCGATGGCGTTGGAGTGACAGATACACCAGCCAAAAGCCACCAGGACAATGCCGCCCGCAAACACCAGCGCCGAAAGCAGATAGCGCCAGTTTGCCAGGGGAAACTTAATCACACATCAGGTCAGCGTTTTACTTTAGCGGCTGGCCAGCAAACCAACAACAGACCGCAGAAAATCAGCGCCACACCGGCCAGCTTGCCCCACTGAAACGTCTCATTCAGGGCGGGAAGATAAAGTGCTGCGCCCCACACCAGCACGTAGCTGAGGCTGAGCAGCGGATAGGCCTTGCTCAGCGCCACCCGCTGCAGCGCCAGGAACCAGCACAGCATCGACAATGCGTAAGCCGCCAGGCCGCCAAATAACCCCAGCGCGGCAGGAGACAGCCCGAGCAAAGCGGTCAGAAGTGCCACAGGATCGCTGGTTGCAGGCAGGTTCACCATCGACCAGCGCATCAGTAACTGCGCACCGCTGACCAGCAGCACGCTGCATAACGCCAGAATAATCCCCATCAGGCGTAGACTCCCATCACCGCCACACCGGCCACGATCAGGCCGATCCCCATCCAGTGGCGCGGCGAAACAGGTTCCTTCCACAGCCATCGGGCGGCCAGCACGATAAAGATAAAGTTAAGGCTGAGCATCGGATAAGCCACACCTACCGGCACCTGTTGCAGCACCATCAACCAGATCAACATCGCGCAGCCCAGCAGCAGTACGCTAAGCCCCAGCCAGAACAGCAGGTGCCACTTGCCTTTCAGCAGGCCGTGGTGCGCGGCCTGCTTCTGGCACAGCTGGCCTGCGCAGCTCAGCAGGCTGGCAAAGGCGATCATTAGCGCATTCATGGTGTCTGCTTGTACTGGTACATCACCAGCCGTCCCTGACGATAGCTGAAGTCCGCTTTTGGCACGTCGGCATCCGGATTGTCTTCCGTGCGGGACAGCAGCATCACCAGCGTGACGCTGCCTTCACGACGATGCTGTTCCAGCCACTCAGCGAAGTCAGACCCTTCGATTAACTTGCCCTGCGCATCCGGATAACTCAGGCCGTACTGCACCTCTCCCGGCTGATCGTAAAGCAGAATGTCGCTACGTTGCAGCTCCCATGCCAGCCCGGAAGCAATCCCCGGATTATTAGCCAGCACGAAGCGGCTCGGTGCAATTTCGTTTTGCATACCATGAATAAACTGCTGAGGCTGCTTGGAGTCCATCACGTAGTCAGGGATTGCCTGCCCCACCACCAGCGCCAGCGCCAGCGGGCACAAAGCCGCCCAGCTCCAGCGCTGTGTCGGGGATTTCAGGGTGATCAAACCACAAATTCCCCACAGCAGGAAGGCACCGCTCGCCAGCGCAACTTTAAGCACTTCGTGATGGCCGTAGACAGAATGTTTCGCCACTCCCCACGGAGCAAGGAAACCCACCACCACAATGGTACAGATCAGCCCGAAGACCAGATTAATCCAGCCATTTACCTTCAGCGCCCGGCCATTAACCGCCATCAGCTGCATCGCCTGTCTGGCCAGCAGCGCGGCAAGCGGCGCGAAGCACGGCAGGATGTAGGTTGGCAGCTTGCCTTTGGCGATACTGAAAAATAGCAGTGGCATCACCACCCAACACAGCAGATAGAAGCTGCCGCTGCTTTCCCGCCGGTCACGCCAGCCGTTGCGCAAAGCACCCGGCAGCAGTGCCAGCCAGGGTAGACAACCAAGGATTAGCACCGGCAGGTAGTACCAGAACGGTGCCTTGTGCTGCGCGTTGGCTTCGGCAAAACGCTGGATATGCTCCACCCAGAAGAAATAGTGCCAGAAGTCAGGCGCTTGCCGGGCGATAGCAATAGCCCAGGGCGCACTGATCGCCGCCGCGCCAATCACCGCCAGCGGGCCGAACGTCAGCAGCTCTTTAAACCGCTTCTGCTGAATAGCCCACGGAAGGATAGCGACCACCGGCACGGCCAGCGCCAGGAAGCCTTTGGTCATAAAGCCCATGCCGCAGGCAAAGCCCATCAGCAGCCAGGCCAGCACTTTTTTACCGGTTGTCGGGGCTTCCACCGCCAGCCAGTAACTGCACATTGCCGCCACCAGCCACAGGGTGATCATCGGGTCCAGCACCGCATAAGTGCCGATGCCGTAGACCAGCAGGCTGGTCAGGAAGATCACGCCCGCCATCAGCGCCGTGGTGCGATCCCGCCAGACGCGCAGAGTCAGCCAGTACACCAGCAGGGCTGTCAGCGTGATGGAGAAGACCGAGCCAAAGCGCACAGCAAAATTGTTATGGCCGAAGATCAGCTGACTGAGATTGTTGATCCAGTAGCCCGCAATCGGCTTTTCAAAATAACGCAGGTCGAAAAAATGAGGGACCACCCAGTTACCGTTGACCAGCATTTCCCGGCTGATTTCGGCATATCGTGTTTCATCAGGCTGCCACAGGTGGCGAAATTCCAGAGGAATCAGGTAATACAGGGCAAATAACACCAAAAGGAGAAGGCCATTTCTCATGATTTTCATACAAAGTCACTCAGCTAATTGCTGCCATCCCAGCCATCCCTCACGACCGGGGAGGCTACCCCGAACAATTTTTCCTGTCGGCAGGCTACTCAGATCTTCGGGCAACAGCTCGCTCAGCGGGCAGAACTGGATACCGGCCTGTTCCGCCAGCGTCAGTAGTTCGCTGAACATGTCGCTCATCACGATCCCTTCCACTTCAGCATGAATGGTGTACACCGGCGTGCCGCGATCCGCTTTGATACGGTCAATAATGAAGGCGTTGAAATCTTCCTTATTTACCGTGGAGCCGACCACTTCATCCCAGGTGGGAAGCGTTACCGGGATTTGCACCGTGCCGGTACTGCCATCGCTCAACAACGGCAGGAACGGCGCAGTGCCACGACAGTCGCTGTTGTAGTGGAAATGAAAACCTTCCTTCACATCGACCGTACGCTGATCCGCCCGCCAGCCAGCTACCGCGGAACAGGTGACCGGCTGTTCGGAGATCACGCTCAGCGCGTCCCTGCCCAGCCGGATCTGCCGCGTCAGCTGTTCCGGCTGCCAGACGCCAGCCCAGGTTTGCCAGGCGAAGTGATCCCAGGCATGCAGGCCGACCTCATGGTGATCCACCGTGGCGTTAATGATCTCCGCCAGTCCTTTGCCGATGTTGCGCCCCGGCCACGCCGTACCGGCCAGCAGGATATCCCAGCCGTACAGCGAGGCTGCGTTGGAGCGCAGCATCTTCCACAGGAACTTCGGTTTCAGCAGGCGCCATAAATGACGCCCCATGTTATCCGGCCCGACGCTGAAGAAAAAAGTGGCCTGAGTGCGATGCAAACTGAGTATTTCCAGCAGCTTAGGCACGCCATCACGAGTGCCACGCCACGTATCAACATCAATACGGAGGCCGACTTTTCTCATTTCTTCTCTTCCACTCCTTCAACGGTACGCAGGAAGAAGTCCAGCGTGGCGTCGATGGTTTTGTCCATAGCAACTTCAGGTTTCCAGTTCAGCAGGCGGCGGGCGTTGCGGATTGCCGGTTTGCGGTGCTCCACATCCTGATAGCCTTTGCCGTAGTAGCTGCTGCTTTCCACGTCCCGGAATCCGGCAAACGGTGGGAACTGGTCACGCAGCGGATGGCGATCGAAGCTGGCCAGCAGCTGTTCTGCCAGCTCTTTGATGCTCGCTTCGTTCTCCGGGTTACCGATGTTGATGATCTGCCCGTCGCAGTTATTGTTTTTGTTTTCAATAATGCGGAACAGCGCCTCAACACCGTCGCTGATGTCGGTAAAGCAACGCTTCTGTTTGCCACCGTCGATCAGTTTGATCGGCGAGCCTTCCACCAGGTTAAGGATCAGCTGGGTGATGGCGCGTGAACTGCCGATACGGGCAGCATTCAGGTTATCCAGACGCGGCCCCATCCAGTTGAACGGACGGAACAGCGTAAAGCGCAGTCCTTCTTTATCACCGTAAGCCCAGATTACGCGGTCCAGCAACTGCTTGGAAACGGAGTAGATCCAGCGCTGTTTGTTGATCGGTCCCACTACCAGGTTGGAGTGATCTTCGTCGAAGTTCGGGTCGGTACACATACCGTAAACTTCAGAAGTGGACGGGAAGATGATGCGTTTTTTGTACTTCACGCAGTCACGGATGATCTTCAGGTTCTCTTCAAAATCCAGCTCAAAGACGCGAAGCGGGTTGCGCGTGTATTCAATCGGCGTGGCGATCGCGACCAGCGGCAGGATCACATCACATTTCTTGATGTGGTATTCGATCCACTCGCTGTGAATACTGATATCCCCTTCCACGAACTGGAAGCGCGGATGGCCCACAAAGCGGCTGATGGCATCTGAGCCAATATCCAGACCATAAATATCGAAGTTGTCGTCTTTCAGCAGGCGCTCAGTCAGGTGGTTACCGATAAAGCCGTTGACGCCGAGGATCAGCACGCGGGTGCGACGTTTGGCCGCAGTCACCGGCTGGTTGCTCAGCAGCGCGCCGCTGACCAGACCCAGGGTCTGCGCCAGCTGTGACCCCTGCATGTAAACGCCGTTCTCACTCTGACCGGTCATCACTTCCAGCGCACCCTGGCCACAGGCGATAATCAGCGGGCTGACCGACAGCACAGTACCGGCTTTCGCCGCAGGCTGGTCCTGACGGACCTTGCCTTTCCAGATGATAAATTTCGCGGAACCCACATAGCCAAACGCGCCCGGCCACGGATCGGTCACCGCACGCACCAGGTTGTTGACGGTTGCGGCAGGCTGTGACCAGTCAATACGACCATCTTCCGGCTTGCGGCGGCCAACGTAAGTCGCCTGGCTGTCATCCTGCGCACGCCCGGTGGCTGTACCGGCTTTGAGTGAAGGCAGACAGTCATTCAGCAGGTGCTCAGCCGTGGCGTTCAATTTACGGTGCAGCGTCAGGGCATTGTCTTCTGGCGCAATGGCTACTTTCTCCTGCGCCATGATTTCCCCGGCATCAGCACGGGCAGTCATGCGGTGCAGCGTCACGCCAGTTTCGGTTTCACCGTTGACCAGCACCCAGTTCAGCGGCGCACGGCCACGGTATTTTGGCAGCAGCGAACCGTGCAGGTTAAAAGCACCGCTCTTCGCACTGCTGAGGATCTCTTCGCCCAGCAGGTTGCGGTAGTAGAAAGAGAAAATAACATCCGGAGCCATCGCTTTAATGCGATCGACCCACAGTGGATGGTTAATGTCTTCCGGGGCAAAAACCGGGATGCCCTGCTCGGCAGCCGTTCGGGCTACCGAGCCAAAGAAGTGGTTCTCAGTCGCTGAATCAGCGTGAGTGAAGATTGCTTCGATCTCGTAACCGGCCTGAACCAGTGCATTGATACCAATGCAACCCATATCATGGTAGGCAAAAACAACAGCTTTCATTATTTATCGTCCTCAGTAGAGACGGGATGGGAAGAGTTGACCACACGCTGGATAAAATAACGGGGACGGGCACGAACATCGTTATAGATACGTCCGATGTATTCACCCAACAGCCCCATTCCTACAAATTGCGCGCCGATAAAGATAAACAGCACCGCAAACAGCATGAACACGCCGTCTGCAGCCCAGTGAGGACCAAAGAACAGGCGTAAAAGGATCAGTAACAAAGAAAAAGCAAAACCGGCGAGCGCGATAAAGGTTCCCACCACGCTGAGCATACGCAGCGGAGTGGTCGTCAGGCAGGTCACCAGGTCATACATCAGGTTGATCAGACGCATCAGGCTATATTTGGAGTCACCAAACTCACGCTCCGCATGGTGCACCGGGATCTCAATCGCCCGACGGGCGAAGGTGTTAGCCAGAATCGGGATAAAGGTACTGCGTTCATGACAGTGCAGCATCGCGTCAATAATGTGGCGACGATAGGCGCGCAGCATGCAGCCATAGTCGCCCATCGCTTTGCCGGTGGTGCGCTGGATCAGATGGTTAATCAGGCGCGAAGCCTTCTTACGGAACCAGCTGTCCTGGCGGTTCTGACGCACGGTCCCCACCACATCATAGCCTTCCTGCGCGGTAGCCACCAGGCGAGGGATCTCTTCCGGTGGGTTCTGTAAATCTGCATCCAGGGTGATGATAAGATCGCCGCTGACGTGGCTGAATCCGGCCATGATTGCTGAATGCTGGCCGTAGTTACGGTTCAGCAACACGGCAACAATGTGGCTGCCCGGTTCTTCTGCCGCCACGGTGAGCATTTCGGCAGAATTATCGCTGCTGCCGTCATCAACCAGCAGGATTTCATAGTCCATCGGCAGCGTGGCGCAGGCCTCGCTGGTACGACGGATCAGTTCAGACAAACTTTCCTGTTCGTTATAAACAGGAATTACCACGGAAACTTTATTAATTGGCTGTTCAGCAATCATGTTATTTCTCAGCAATCTCACGCAGCGCGGTAATCACGCGGCTGACATCATCATCGGTCATCGTTGGAAACAGAGGGATGGAGCAGATACGGTCCGAGTTCCATTCGGTTTCAGGTAAGGAGAGCTGGGGAAAGCGCTCACGGTAATATTTTTGAGTATGTGCGGCGCGGAAGTGCAAACCGGTGCCGATGTTGCGCTCTTTCAGCGCCTGCATCAGCTCATCGCGGGTCAGCCCGCAGCGGGCCTGATCGACCCGGATAATAAACAGGTGCCAGGCGTGCTGGTGTGGCCACTCCGGTTGCGCCAGTGGCAGGAACGGCGTATCCGCCAGTTCACGCAGATAACGCTGGGCAATATCTTTACGTCTGACATTAAGCTGGGGCAGCTTACCCAGCTGAACCAGCGCAATGGCAGCGTTGATATCGGCCAGATTGTATTTATACCCGGGGCTAATCACTTCCGCCTGCGGCGCACGGCCGTGGGTCTGGCGATCAAAGGCATCCACACCTAATCCGTGGAACTTCAGGCTGCGGATACGATTTGCCAGCGATTCGTCATCGGTCACCACCAGGCCGCCTTCCGCACAGGTCATGTTTTTAATCGCGTGGAAGGAAAAAATGGCCGTGCCGGTGGCGCCAACATGGCGATCTTTGTAATAAGTGCCCGCCGCATGGGCCGCGTCATCAATTACCGCAATACCGTGACGCTTACCGATAGCATGAATGGCATCAATATCAGCCGGAGCGCCAGCATAGTGGACAGGAATAATGGCTTTAGTGCGGGGGGTGATAGCCGCTTCAATCTGCTCAGGGATAATCATCAGTGTATCGCGATCGACATCGATCATCACCGGCTCAGCGCCCAGCAGGGCGATCATATTCAGCGTGGAGACCCAGGTCAGCGAGGGCGAGATCACTTCATCGCCTGCACCAATGCCCAGCGCCATCAGCGTCACATGCATGCCCGCCGTGGCGGAACTCACGGCAATGGCGTGCTGGTTGCCGGTCAGTTCACAAAATGCTTTTTCCAGCTGCTGATTTTTAGGGCCGGTGGTAATCCAGCCGGAATTCAGTACCTCACCGACGGCGGTCAGCTCGGCTTCGCCCATCGCCGGGCGGGAAAAGGGGAGAAAATCGGACATCATTAAACTTCCTTTAATAAGGACCTGAATTTACATTAGCAGAATGTGCGATTTTCAACGTTCAAACCATCGATAAATCGTTGAATTTTCGCCAGCATTCTTACCATAACGTGATTACAATCTTGCGGTCGCTTTACCCGCGTTTTTCGCCACCTCTTCCCTCATCAAGAAGGAAACCATTGTGGCACGTTGTAAATCACACTGATTCAACGTTTCCTGAACGATAAAGTAGATTCCTTAGTTGAAAATTAAGAGAGCGCAAGGAAAGGGAAATTGGCGGAAATTAAACTTCCGTGATTGAGGGGCTGTTTACTTTGCAGCGGAAAGTTGGCATGAATTTTCAAAAATTCTTTCGGTTAGACTTAAAAAAACCTTAATATTTTCCTCATCTGTTTGTCACACGCACAATCCGGTTATTTTTAAGCCCCCTTCAATGAGCATATTAGTCTCAATCCAGCGCAACATCTTTGATCTGCTGGCTGATGGATTTAACTGAACGATTGATAATGCCATTATTCGTAGCAATATCACTGGCAATCGACCTCATGCGCTTAACGTAAGCACAGAGCGCATGTCCTTCGATGGTCAGTTCCCCCTTACCTGGCGAATAAATAACGCAATCTCGAGGCTGGTTTCCAGCTCGCGGATACGGTAAGAGATGGTGGGTTGGCTCACCGCATTATCTTTATGCATAACGGGGTCATTGTCGAAGAGGGCGCGGCCAGAACTTTCTTCGATAATCCCGGAACAGCAAAGCTTAAAGCCTATGTCGGCTCGGATATTGAAATGTCTGACCGGTTGTCGGCCTGATAAAATCAGGCCACAAAAAAGGCCGCCCGTGGGCAGCCTCTTCTGGTACTTCCTTGTACAACCATCCGTTATTTGTAGATTTCAGCAGTCATATAAACGCCGTTATCGGTACGGGCACTGGTGATTTTGTAAGAGTCAGCGCCTGCTGCTTTCGCTTTGGCAGCGATGTGTGACTGTGCACTGTCCAGGGTGCTGCCGTGAGCGGAGATGCTTTCAGCGGCGAAGCTACCGAAAGAGATCATTGAAAGAGCGGCTACAGCGGCGATTGACAGAGTTTTAATGTTTTTCATGGTTAAATTCCTTCTTTGATTTCGGAAGAAGACTGTGTGCCTTCGATGGGTGTAATAATAACTACAGAAACTATTAGCAGATTAACCATAAGTGCGATCTTTATCACATTTCTTTGGCAATGAAAAAAGGGCAACCGGATTGGTTGCCCTCTCTGTCTTACCGCAGCGGCTCAGCGCCGCCGGTAAAGATGACTACTTCGCGTCGTCCGGCAGTGCGTAAGCGACAATGTAATCGCCCAGCCTGGTACCGAAGGAGCCATGGCCGCCTGCAGCGATCAGCACGTACTGCTTGCCGTTCACTTCATAGGTCATTGGCGTAGCCTGGCCGCCAGCGGGCAGACGCGCTTCCCACAGTGATTTACCGTTAGTCACGTTGAACGCACGCAGATAATTATCTGCCGTTGCGCCAATAAACATCACGTTACCTGCTGTAGAGATTGGTGCGCCCAGCATCGGCATACCCATTTTGAACGGCAGTGGGATGGGTGAGCTGTCACGTACGGTACCGA
The DNA here is from genome assembly GCF_058137865.1 of Erwinia sp. 009765445. Lineage (NCBI taxonomy): Bacteria > Pseudomonadati > Pseudomonadota > Gammaproteobacteria > Enterobacterales > Erwiniaceae > Erwinia > Erwinia sp. 009765445. The sequence goes on along the minus strand of NZ_JBYUWC010000006.1, from coordinate 127,928 downwards.
TGCGTTTTTTCCACACGATATCGTTAGTTTTCAGGTCAACCGCAGAGATGTAGCCCCATGCCGGTTGCTTACAAGGGAAGCCCAGTGGTGACAGGAATGGGTTCAGGGTCACGCCATACGGCACGCCGTACTGCGGCTGAACGCCAGTTTCCGTCCCGCTACCGCCTTTGTCGTTCTCGTTTGGCCACAGTGGGTTGTTTGGACCACGTGGGATCAAACGGGAAACGAACGGCAGTGCCATTGGGTTAGTCAGGGCAACCTGACGATCGGTGTCGACGGAAATACCGCCCCACTCGAACATACCGAGGTTACCCGGGAAAACCAGGGTGCCCTGCTCGGAAGGAGGCGTGAACGGGCCTTCATAACGCAGACTGTGGAACATCACACGACAGATCAGCTGATCGTAAATCGTTGCGCCCCACATATCCGCACCGGTCAGGTTCTTTTTCGGGCGGAATGTCAGGTCAGAGTACGGCTGAGTCGGAGACAGGTGATCACCTTTTGCCGGGCCTTGAGGAACCGGAGTTTCAGGCGCAGGCACAACGGTTTTACCGGTACGACGATCCAGCACGAAGATGTTACCGGTTTTCGCCGGAACGTAGATTACCGGAACATTATTGCCGCTCTTGTCGGTAATGTCAGCCAGCGTAGGCTGTGCCGGTACATCCATATCCCACAGATCGTGGTGCACGGTCTGGTAGAACCAGGCCAGCTTACCGGTGGTGGCGTTCAGTGCCAGCATGCCGCTCGCGAAACGCTCGCTTTCCGGAGTACGGTTGCCGCCCCAGATGTCTGGAGTCTGCACGCCGATTGGCAGGTAAACCAGATCCAGCTTCGAATCATAAGCCGCAGGTGCCCATGAGTTTGGCGAGTTAGGCGTATACAGCTGCTCGCCTTCTGGCAGGATGTTAGGATCTTTTGCGCCCGGATCGAATGCCCACAGGAGTTTGCCCGTGTTGACATCGAAACCACGGATCACACCGGACGGCTCTTTGGTCGAGTAGTTATCGGTTACCGCACCGGCCACAACGATCACTTTGTCAGTGATAATTGGCGGTGAGGTTGGCTCGTAAGCACCGGCACGGGCGTTAGGCATGTTCTGCTGCAGGTTCAGCTTGCCGCTGTCACCAAAGCTCGGGCACAGAGCACCGGTTTCCGCGTCCAGCGCGTAAAGATGACCATCGTTAACCGGCAGGATCACGCGACGTGAACACAGCGCAGGTTTGCCACCAGCAGGAATGGACGCTGCATCCGGCGTTTCATGATAAGAAACACCACGGCAGGTGACGTGCTGGAAGGATGGGTCGGTTTTCAGCTGTGGATCAAATTTCCACTTCTCTTTACCGGTCGCCGCGTCCAGCGCGAACAGGATCTGGTGTGGCGTACACAGATAGAGTGAATCGCCGATTTTAATCGGGGTCACTTCATCGGTCAGCTCACCCGGATCGGTTGGGCGCTTCATATCACCGGTACGGAAGGTCCATGCTTCTTTCAGCTGACCAACATTTTTGTCGTTGATCTGCGTCAGCGGCGAATAACGGGTGCCAGCCTGAGTGCGGCCATAGGCTGGCCAGTCACCGGCAGCAATGCCATCAGCGGATTTGTTGATGTTCGCCGCCTGCTCAGGTGTCAGGGAACCGTTGATTTCCTGCGGATCGTTGAACACGGAGTACGCCAGGGCGATCACCGTGACAACCAGAACCAGGCTCAGCGCACCGCGCGCGAATTTGCCCTGCGACAGCCCGCGGTAAACGAACGGCAGAACCAGCCACAGACCGAGGAAGAAGGTGACGTCTAAACGCGGCGTCAGTGCCCAGAAATCGGACCCCACTTCCCATAGCGACCAGATCAGGGTCGCCAGCAGGAATACCGCGTACAACAGCAGCGCTGAAGAGCGGCGACGGAACAGCAGCCAGGCAACAATCAGTTCAATCACACCAGCGATGATGTAATAGAAAGAGCCGCCCAGTTTAGCCAGCCAGATACCACCGACCAGCAGGTATAACCCGCTGAGCAGGGCAAACAGAGCCGTAAGGATCACGAGGATACGTGATACCGGTGCTTTACTTTGCATAGTATGGACCTTACCAAAATTTAACATCTTCGATTCAGGATCAACGCTGAATCGCAAAAAACACCCGGTTTATACTGATTATCCATCCCGGTGTTTTGAACCCGCCCTCAGGTTTACGCCCTCAGGCAGGCACTTCTGGATCCTTTGATTACTGGAATGTGTAAGTCAGCGTGGCACCCACGCCGTAGTTACGACCCGGTGCTGGCTCGTAATAACGTCCATTGCCTTCGTTAACTATCACCGAACCGACGTACTCTTTGTCGAACAGGTTGTCGACGCGGGCAAAGGTATCGAGTGACCACTTATCCCAGTTAAAACGATAGCCGCTATTCAGGCTTGTGACCGTATAGGCCGGTGCTTTTGCATCGTTTTCGTCATCGGCCTGAATGCTGCTCATATAGCGAATTTCCGCACCGGCGTGCCAGCCTGCTTCCGGCGCGTAAGCCAGTGAGGCATACCCCATGTTGCGCGCCACGCCTGGCAGACGGTTGCCCGCCGGGGTACAGCTGCCGTCGTCGTCACAGGTTTCATTACGGTAGGTGGCATCCAGCAGCGTCCAGGCCATCTTCATCTGCCAGTTTTCGGCAAACTGCTGATCGAACGACATTTCCAGACCGCGACGGCGGGTTTTGCCGGCATTTTTATACACGGAACGGCCGTTGCTGCTGTCCGCCACCACCAGTTCATTGTCGGTGTTGGTCTGGAACAGCGCAGCAGTGAACAGGCCATAACCCACCCGGGTTTTGCTGCCCAGCTCGAAGGTGTCGCTGGTTGACGGCTTCAGCCCAAGGTTCAGGCCAGTTTCGTTTCCGCTGATTGAGCGGTATGAAAGTTCGTTGATGGTTGGCGTTTCAAAACCGCGCCCTGCCGAGAAGTAAACGTTCCAGGCATCGGTCAGCGCATAGTTCAGCGAGCCCATTGGCAGCAATTTGTGATAGCGCTTGCTGCCGCTGTCATCGCCGTTGCCGGGGGTGACATAGTAGTCAGTGGAGTCGAAACTGACGGTGCTGTAGCGCATTCCGGCATCCAGCGTCCATTTCGGCGTCAGGTTCCAGGTGGTCTGCAGGTAAGGATCGAGGTTCCACATCACGTTCTTCTCGTTCCGGCGCAGATCGCCCTTCTCACCCAGTTCGGTAGTGCCGTTATCAATCACGTAGTTCTGGAAGCCCTGGCGGCGCTCGGTCATGGTTTCATAATCCAGCCCGCCGGTGAGGCTGAACGGCACGGAGCCAATCTGATCGTCATGCTTCCAGTGGGTATCAACGCCGGAGTATTTGCGCTCCAGAACAATCACGCCGCCGGGATAAGCCGGGTTCTGCTGCACGCTGACCGGGATGGACTGATACTGTGTGGTGTGACGCTCGCCGTGCCAGGTGGTCAGCGTCAGCTGGTCTTTCTCGCTCATGTCGCGCTGATAACGCAGGCCGACCTGAGTCTGATCCAGACTCTTACGGGTGTTATACATATCACCACGCGGCGACTGCCGGGGATTGCTTTCCCATTCGGATTTGGTCAGCCCCCCCGGATCGTTGGCATCCACGGAAACGCTGTTAAACATCAGCGTCAGGGTGCTGACATCATCAATGCGCACGCCCAGCTTGCCGTTACCGAGATTTTTCTGCGTGCCGCTCTGGTCACGGAAGCCCCGGGTGGTAAAGCGCGATCCGGAAATAGTGTAGTTTACATCACCGGCATGGGTGCCGTTGCCGGTGGCGCCGCTGGCTTTGACGCTGTTGCGCCAGCTGCGGTAGCTGCCGTAATAGGTCCCTGCGGTCAGGGTGGTCGGCTGGCTGCCGGTTTCGGTATCAATATTGACCACGCCGCCTGATGCATTGCCGTACAGCGCAGAATAAGGCCCGCGCAGCACTTCGACTTTATCAATCGAGTTGATGTCGATATTGGAGGTCTGTCCCTGCCCGTCTGGCATGGTGGCCGGAATACCATCCACATAAACGCGCACGCCCCGCACCCCGTACATCGAGCGGCTACCGAAACCGCGCACTGACAGTTGTAAATCCTGCGCATAGTTCTGGCGGTTCTGGATCTGCAGGCCTGGCACACTGCCCAACGACTCTGACAGGTTAACCTGCGCGGTGTTACTGCGCAGATCCTGGCCACTGACCACGCTGACGGCGGCCGGAGTATCCAGCTCGGAAACACCGCTGCGCTTCTTGATAACGATTAGCGAACCGTCCTGCGACGAAGAGGAAGCCGCAGCGGTGCCCGGCGTGGTAGCTGACTGTGCGTAGCTGAACACTGGCTGCAGGAAAAACAGCGGCGTTAAAAAGAATACAGAGATTTTGTTGTTCACAGGATCGGTTCGATTGATAAAATTTGTCGTCAGGAGCTTCTCAGCCTGACGCCCGGTAAATAGTGAGTTATCCAGCCTGGACGTTGCCTTGGGAAGCGCGAGTGCATCAATGCAGCAAAAGTATATAAGCAGTTACAAAACTTGCCCGCTTATCTCCACTATAAAAACAGGGCTATTTCGCTTTCGGTCGAAGAAAACGGCTACCAGAGCAGCGAGAATCAGGGGAAAGTAGCAAAAGCGGTGGGGATTGTAGCATCCAATAATTTATTTGCGAACTGTTGTTACGCAATTTGCTGAATTGATTCAGTTGAAAGCCACAAAATGATAATACCTCTGTTACATGGCCAGCCAGCGTGGGTTTGATCCCTGTTTATGTCAGGGTCTTACCGTTCTGCAAAGTTTGCTCAACTCCCGTCTATACTTAGATTTTCTCTTTAAGATAAGGAAGTCTCATGTCCTGGCAGGATGGCAAAAGCTCCGTTCTCTTCTTCCCGGCATTCATGGCGATAACCCTGTTGCTGAGTGCCTGTTCTTCTGGTGAAAAAGGCATGACCTGCGAGGGGAAAATACAGACCCTTACCGGCCAGCCACTGGGAAATATCGAGGGCACGATAGTAGATCGTTTCACCTCTTTCAGCGTGGCCAGTTCTGACCTCAAACTCGAAAGTGGTCCTCTGCAATCCTCAGACCGGAAGCAATATATTCCCTCGGCGGTGAGCAGAGAGGGCTGGCTGGCGCAGCGTCTTTCCGATACCCGCTTCAGTATTATCAATGCGCCGCAGGACAAAATGATCACCTTCAGCTGCCCGTCGCGATCCCTGTAATCTTACTGATTGAATTGCGATGATATTTTCACCTACAGTAAGTTCCTCAACTTTGCGCGAAGACGCAGCCCACTGACCTGCAAGGACAAAACATGCCTACCTGCCATATGATTGCCAACCGACAGACTTTTTTTGGCCGCGGAAGCCTTCGCCAGCTGCTGCCGCTGCTCAGCAACGATCCGCAGCCGACCCTGCTTTTCTGCGGCCGCTCGTTTTTGAACGGCGCGGCCTGGGATGTGCTGAAGGCCGAACTGGAGCCGCAATTTATCGGCCATGAGATCGTCAGCCATGAAGCCTCCCCTGCTGAAATTGATGCCTGGGTGGCGAGGTGGCGCGGCCAGGTCAAACGAGTGGTCGCTATCGGCGGTGGTAGCGTACTTGATGCTGCCAAAGCATTTGCCGCGCTGAGCCAGCATCCGCTTAACACGCTGCGTTATCTGGAAAAAGTCGGCGACACGGCGGTGAGCGGTGAAACTTTGCCGCTGATCGCCGTCCCCACCACTGCCGGAACAGGCAGTGAAGTCACTCAGAATGCGGTGGTCACTGACAAAGCTGAGATCAAGGTTAAAGCCTCGCTGCGACACGCTAATTTTGTGCCGCAGGTGGCAATCCTCGATCCGGATTTGCTGCGTGGCGCACCGGCTCATGTGCTGGCCTGCTGTGCGATTGACGCTTTCACTCACCTGTTTGAGGCGTATCTTTCCAGCAAGGGCAACCTGTTTTCCCGCCAGACCGCGCTGAGCGGGATGCGGGCATTTATCAGCGCATGGCCGTATCTGGATCGCCAGGATGAGCAGGGCAACCTGGCCCGTGAGCAGATGATGCTGGCTTCCTGGAAGGGTGGCCTGAGCCTGAGTATGGCCGGTCTGGGCGTGATCCACGGCATTGCCGGAGAACTGGGCGCGATCAAGGACTATCACCACGGAGAAGTGTGTGGCCGCTTACTGTTCCCGTTCCTGCAATTGCTGAACGAGACGGAGAACCTGCAGCAGCAGACGCTGATGGCCGAACTGGCTGCCGCCCTGTTCCCCGGCTTTACCCTGCCTCCGGCCAGGATGCTGGCAGAGTGGCTAAAGGATAAGGCGATCACCCCCTTCTGGCACGATGCGCAGCCGCTGAGCGAAGAGGAGGCCAGTTGGATCCTCGCACGTTCCAACAGTAAAAATTCGCTGGTCACTTACAGCACAGAACAGCAGCGCTTTATGCTGGAACAGGCCTGTCACATCCAGTAGAACTGATCCCCTGGTCTAAGCTTACCTTCTTTGTGTCACTAAAGGAGATCGTAATGAAGATTGAACTGACCGGAAAAACCGCCATTGTCACCGGCTCAACCAAAGGCATCGGAAAAGGGATTGCCGAAGGGCTGGCCGCCGCCGGAGCCACGGTTGTGGTCACCGGGCGCACGGAAGAACAGGTCCATTCTCTGGTGAAATCGCTGGGTAGTAAAGCGCGTGGTCACGTGGTCGATTTAGGCACTGCGGAAGGCTGTGAGGCGTTGCTGAAGGCTGAACCCTCATGCGATATCCTGGTCAATAACGTCGGTATTTTTCCCGGCGGCGACTTCTTTGAAACTGAAGATAAGGTCTGGCAAAACATCTGGGATGTCAACGTCATGTCCGCCGTGCGCCTCAGCCGGGCTTATATGCCGCAGATGATCAAATCTCACTGGGGCCGCGTGGTGTTTCTCTCTTCTGAATCTGCGGTCAATATCCCGGCAGATATGATCCACTATGGCGTCAGCAAAACTGCCCTGCTTGCCCTGTCGCGCGGGCTGGCGAAAGCAGCAGCAGGCACGGGAGTAACGGTGAATGCCGTTCTGCCAGGCCCGACGCTTTCTGATGGTTTTGCCGGCTTCTTTAAAGAGGAGCTGGCTCAGGGCGCAGACCTGCAGGAACTGGGCGTGGATTTTGTGAAGGCAAATCGTCCGACCTCAATTATTCAGCGGGCCGCCAGCGTGGAAGAAGTGAGCAATATGGTGGTTTACGTCTGTTCTCCGCTCTCCTCAGCCACTACCGGTGCCGCTTTGCGGGTTGACGGCGGTGTGGTCGAAACCCCCTTCTGACCAAACGGGACGCCGCACAGACATTGGCGTCCCTTTCTCTATCCTGCGCAGGCCTTTTCAGCCTCAAATATCGGGGAGAAACCGTGGAGGAGCGCTCAGTTTTTTGCAAGCCAAGCGTAAATTTATCGTTAAGACAGGCGTTCTTAGGATTATTGAACTTGTCCTTCTCTTCCCTGCCCCCCAGATTGAGTGCATCAACAAGAACAACTGGTCCATATCGTAGGGAAAAAAAGATGAAAAAATCAGGAATTATTGCCCTCTCCGCACTGCTGTTTGCTACCACCAGCCTCAGTGCTTTTGCAGAAGGTCCGCAGCCAGGCCCCGACGATCACCAGCAGCAGGTCAAACGTCCGCCGCAGAATGAACAGCATGGCGATCAGCCTCAGGGCCATAACCAGCCACAACACGCTCAGCCTCAGCATGCTTCAGAGCATCGCCAGCCGCAGCATCACGAACAGCACCCTGAATTCCGTAAAGGCCGTTCACTGCCATCAAAATACCGTGGTGAAGGCTACCAGGTTAAAGACTGGCACCAGCGTGGCCTGAAGCAACCTCCTGCCGGTCACCGCTGGCAGAACATTGACGGTAACTATGTGCTGATCGCCATAGCAACCGGAGTGATCACTTCTGTCATCGCTCACCAGTAATCGTCAGTCAAACAATAAGGGCTGGCCCATGATGGGTCAGCCCTTTTTTTGATCTGAATTTTCGCCACATCCACGGCCCCATGGAGGAACAGGTGCTTTCCAGTAGAGCCGTGTTAAAAAAGCCATTTTGCCAGGGTCAGCCCGGCAGCCAGAACCATAAACAGCGCAGCCACCAGCCATTTGGTCTGACTTGCTATTGAAGAGTGCAACTCTTTGCGCACGCTCTCTACATCCTGTCGCGTGGCATAATTCGCTTTGATAACCGCCGCATCAATCAACAGCGCTTCCACCTTTCCTTCTACCGGCCGGATTCTTTCCAACATTCCCTTGTCCTCAATGGCCAATCAGTGTTTCAGAACCACAAGTTTATGCCTGACAGTAAAAAACCAGCGTTTTAACGCCTGATAATTCAGAGCAATCTCCAGAAAAAAGATGAAAATCAATGTAATTCAGAGAAGGGAACAACCAGAAAAGGAGTATTCAAGGCAGGCTCAGGGTAAACCGGATAAAAGATAATACAAGGGATGCAGAGCACAAAAAGAAGCAGGCTGACACCGGAGTATCAGCCTGGAGAATCAGTGGAAGGCGTTGTTCAGCAGGATGGAGGTGATAACCCCAGTGGCGGCGGCAATCAACACATAGTTACCGTCGATGTACGCCCAGTGCTCACCGCGAGGTGGCTCACGCAGGCCACGTTCGTGCCAGTCATTAATGCGGTAATCATCGCCGCGGAAGTGAGGCGGCAGTGGGTAACCGCGGCGGAAATCGTGTCCCTGCCAGGCGAAGCGGTCACGCTCCTGATAATGGCGGTCAGGACCGCGGTTATCATGACCATGATAATCACCCCGACCATCATGTCCGTGGTCTGGACCCGGACCACGACCTGGGCCACCGTGTCCGTCAGGGCCACCATGTCCGTCGTGACCGCCCTGCTGGTGCCATGGCTGTCCCGGAGGGCCATCAGCCCTGGTGACGGTGGAGAACAAAGTGCTGGCTGTGAAGACGGTCATTAAAAGTGCCAGAGTCGTTTTTTTCATGGTTATATCCTCAATTTGCTAACGGCTTCTGTTGCGCCGTTGAGGGATACTATCCGCGACTCCCGACAACAAGAACATCTCTAAATGTCTTAAAACTGCTGGTATTACGGTACTTTACCACTACTTAGCACTTTCTTAACACTATGAGTGAATTAAGGACCTTACAGATGCGAATGATTTGTGTTATGGAGCAAAAGAAGCCTTATGACGCACTTTTCAATTCGCGAATAAACTCACTGACCTGCTGCGCCTGCAGGATAAAACCATCCAGACACTGCGCGAAATGGCTGGCTTCCAGCCCCGCGACGGATTGCTGGCTGCACAGCCTGAGGTTGTCGTCGCCATCAAGCGCCAGCCAACAGCCGCGCATGGCACTCATTTCAAAATTCAGGGCCAGCAAAGTGCGGAGATAGCGCTCCGAAGTTGCCCCTTTCAGCTCTTCTGTTTTGCAGTGGAACAGCACGCAGTCGCTCTCCAGCGGTAGCTCCACCACCGCCACTTCCTGCTGCTTATTATCCACCAGCGCACAGACCCCATCCCGCAGCCCCAGTGAGATCCCCTGCCTGCGCCCATAAAGCGCCAGGCAGTGATTGAGTTGTTCAGTTGCTGACATACTTTCTCCGTTATCCTTTCAAAACGTAGCCGCTGTCCTGCCCTTTACGAAGTGCGGAAGCAAGGTCGGTGGTGGCTTTAGCAATACGTCCCTCCAGCGAATACTGTGTGGGGGTATCCTGATTTTCACCGTAGCTGAAGTTGATTTTTCCCAGATTGCGCTTCATCGAGACAGAAGCGTTGTTCGAGCCGCCAAGCAGGAAGGCCGGGGTGGCAAACCCGTCGGTTTTCACCTGTGACTTGGTGAACGCGATGGATTTCAGCCGCAGATTATCGCGGTTGGTCAGCTCAGCCGTCATCTCTTCCGGACTGTTGCCCTGTTCCAGCCAGCGCTTCTCCAGCCTTTCGCGTACTTCGTCTTTCAGCTCCAGCGTCACCGTGGCATCGGTACTGACGTTATCCTGGAGGTTGGCAATCAGCGTCTGTAACTGATGATCGCTGCCCATCAGTTCGCGCATTTTATTGGCGTTGCTGGCGTTCAGGCTGCCATCCAGCAGGTTAGACAGCTGGTGCCATAAGCCGTTGTTGTCCACCTTGCTCAGGTTGGCGTAAGTGGTCTGATACTCGCCATTTTGCAGCAGCTTATGCCCACGCTCGGCGGCTGTTTGCTGACGCAGGTGCTTGTCCAGGTCGCGCAGAGCAGCCTGCTGGCCATTGTTCATTCTTTCGCTGTTACGTGGCGTAAAATGCGCATCCAGCTTGTCCAGTTTCTGCCGTGGGGTCAGCATCACCGCCTCTTCGTCATCCTTTTTGTCTTTTAAAGACTCCATCAGTGCCGCCGTTGCCGGAGCGGAGAAATTTTTGCCCAGCGACTCCATCAGTTTGTCAATATGCACCGGCTCCAGAGGCTGGGCGTTTTTCGTCTCCACCGACAGGCTCTGTCTGGTCCGGTTATCAATTGACAGCTGTACGCTGGCCGCCGGACCGGCAAACAGCGGAAGGCGGCCCTCATCACTTCGGATCAGCACGCCGGTGGGCAGCGCGAAGTTCGCCCCGACGCTGGCTTTATTCAGCCCGCGAAGGCGGTTGTTACTGCGGCTGGCGGTGGCGCTGTCTTCCTTAGTGGTTTCGCCCCGTTCGCGAGTACCGGAAAGGATATTCACCCCGGCGTAAGCACCGCCACCGACACGGAAGCTGGCTGGCGTATCTTTCTCATGATTGTTGGTGAGCGGTATGCCTGCTGAAGCCAGTGCCGCGGCGTTGGCATCAAGGCTGACATTCATCACGTCGCCATGCTTAACGCTGTGATTGATCCCCCGGTTGAGCAGGGCCAGCGGATCGAGCGTGCCTTCCGTCAATCCCTCAATGAACTCAGGCAGCTCAGCCTCGGTGATATCAAAGCTGACGCTGTTTTGCTTTTTTAAATCCAGCGGCGTGGCCGAAAATACGCCACCCAGACGCAGTGCTGGCGAGAGATCCCGTTCATGATCGATCGGCACATCATGAGCGGAATCTTTCATATAATCAGTCAGCAGGTTGTAACCCACGCCGGTAAAAGCGGTCAGCGCTCCGCCACCATCACGGCCAAAGCTGACGTTTATTCCCCCCTCTCCGCGCGTCATGCTCAGATTATAACCGCGATCCAGATTTCCCCTGCCGCCAACACCGGCTATCACCTGAGTACCGGGAATGCCAGTGATGGTGGTTGCTGCCCCGTAAGCCCGGCTGAAGGAGATGCTCTCGCCCTTCTCCATGGATAACACCGTGCCCTGCAATCTGCGGGCCAGCGTCTGCTGATCGTCCGCCTGCATTACCGTCCGGGTGGTGACGTTCATCCCGTGATTCTGCTTGGTGAAGGCCTTGGTCATCGATTTGATGGCATCGTAGTTCGACTCCAGCCGGTCATTGCCGGTGAAGCCCTGGCTGGTCACCTGTTTGATCGGATTTTTTTCCCAGCGGTCATCCCGCAGCGTGCGGAACTCTGCGCCAAGATCTTTCAGTGCCTGCTCGCGCGTGCCGTCCTGCAAATCTAACGCTGCTGATAAGCGCCCGGTCAGGTCGTGCAATTTTGCGTTCGTCAGGCCATCGAGGATCAGGCGGGTTTTCACCAGCCCCATCGAATCATGTTTATCGCGATGCAGCGCGGCTGGAATATCTCCGCCAGGTTTCTGATGAGAGAGCACAACACCTTTTTTCTGCAAAGAAGCCAGCGTCACCTGAGCGGTATTCCCTTTACCGCTCGGCTGCTGCGAGAACAGCCGGTTGAGCTTATTCACCAGGTCGTCGTTGCGCGAGCTGGCCGGATTCAGGCTGCTGGTCAGATTGCCGAGCTGCTGTTTAAAAGCCCCCGACTCTTTGCCGTAGAACTGCTGCAACAAACCGGCCTGATGCGCTGCGCTGTCCGCGAGCGTGGTATTGAACTGCTGCATTTCGCCAAACCAGCCGGGCAGGTCTGCTTTACCGGACAGCGTTTTCAGTTTCAGGCTGAGCGGTTCTTCCGGCGCGCGATTTGCCTGCTGCTGCAGGTGCTGGTTCAGCTCCGCCAGTTGCTGAGTCTGCTGCTGGTAGATGCCAGTCAGCCCTTTTCGCCCGCTGTGGGCATGCTGGATCAGATTACCCATGTTCTTCAGCGGACGCGGCGTTTCCAGCGTAGGGCGGAAAACAAAGGTGCTGAGACGTGTGCGGAAAGGCGTATGCACCTTATGTCCGTCATGGCCGGACTGGCCGAAAGTATTCACCTCACGCTTAAAGGTAAGGCCGGTTTTCCCCAGTCTGGAGTCGCGGGTGGCGGCACTGAGACGATCGTAATGTTGATCGGCCAGATTCTCCTGGTGGTGGCCACCCGGTGACAGATGGGAAGAAACAGTCTGCCACTGCTCTTTGCCCCGCACCATCATCCGGCCGTTATCCAGCTCCAGTAACAAACCGTCCTTCTGATTGCCATGCAGTTTTGACGGCTTCGCTTCTGCTTCCTCTTCGTCTACCTCGATCCCCTCCCGGACACTGGCCGCCGCTTTGGGGAGCTTTTCTTCCCGCATGCCAGCCAGCCGCCCTTGCTGCCAGCTCTGTGCCGGAAGGCTGAAGAGCTTGCCCTTGTCGCTAAGGATAAACATCCGGTGATCCGGCCCGATCGCCATGTCGGTGGCTTTGTGTTCCTCCGGTCCGGCCGGGATCCTTGCCAGCGCGTTGACGGCGTCATTCATCGCCTGGCTCAGTGCCTGCTTATCCAGCGTACGCGCCAGTTGTTTATCGCGGCGGGTGTCAGTATTCACGTGGTGCGAATGAATATCGCCATTGTCCTGCAGCGTGACGAAGCGCCCGTTATCCAGCACGCTGGCCGAAACGGTGACCTGATTTTTATCCAGTCCCGGCATCGCCAGGTCTTCACTGACGCTTTTCTTCACCTGATGCAGCGAGAAGGCATTCTGATCGAAGTTGATTTTATTGCTGGAGAGGTTGACCTTCAGGCGCTTCAGCTCGTTATCTTTCAGTACCCAGGCCTGACCATCCTGTCCGGCCCGCAGCTGGTCGGCCTTTACCTCTGACGCTTCCCAGCCGCTGGTGGTTTCATTGAAGAAGTGCACTTTGCCATCGTGCAGCGCCAGTTTGCCATTGTTGCCAATATTGACGATATCACCGCGCTCCGGCGTGACTTCAGGCAGGCCTTTCTGGAAGTCTATTACCATACTGTCGCTCAGGTTCCAGCTGGAAGCCGCGTGGGGACGTGCCGGATCGAGGCTCAGCGCCACGGCGTGCTGGCGATCCATACCATCCTTCACCAGCGCATGCAGCTGATTGCTGCCATCGTGAATAAAGTCCTGCACATGGAAACGCTCGCCCACGGCATCCTTAATCTGCTGTTGCAGACGGTCACGCACGGTCTGATTAAGCCCGGTGCCAAAATTCAGCTCGTCGCTCTGCTCACCCGGACGCAGCGCTACCTGTAACCGCCCATGATGATCGGCCGCAATCACCAGCGCGTCAGTCTGGGCAAAAGCGGCCAGCGTGGTTCCCTGAGGCGAGACATTCAGCGTGCGATGGGCCTCTTCCGGGCTGTCGATGCGGGGAAGTATTTTCAGGCTCTGCTGTTTACTGTCGTCATTGGTCAACATCAGCAGTGCCTGACCGTCCGGGGCAACGGAGGCTTTGCTGATTTTGTCCTCAAAGTGAGCACTCTGCGTCTGGCTACTGAGGTTATGTAAATGGTGATCATCATGAACCAGATAGAGAGCGTTATCGGCGTGCCGCGCCAGCTTCGATTGATCCTTATCCTGAGCAAGCAGCGGATAATCGGCCTGCTGCCAGCCCTCTTCCTGCGAGGTCAGACGGTAGAGTTTGTCGTTGTGCAGGCGGAATGCCTCTGAACCTGCGAGCGAGGCCTGATGATGGATGCCGGAGAGCTGGCTGAGGATGGCATTGTCCGGGAGTTTCACTTCAGCCAGTGGACGGCCTGCAGGCGCATTATTCCGCCCGATCCGCACCGTACTGCCGTCATCGCTGAGCGAAAGCGCGTGATCGGTGACGACGGCTGGTCGCCGCTTTGGAAATGAGGAGCCTGGTGTCTCTTCGCGCTGCCACTGCTGATTTGCCTTGCTGTGGGCTACGCCAATTAAGCTGCCCGGTGTGGAATGCAAAGCCAGCAGCCTTCCGCTGTCATCCAGCAGAGTGTGCTGCTGGTGATCCTTGCTGGCCGCCACGCTTTGATACTGCATTTTGGGGTGACCTAAAGTCTGCCTGATTAACGCCCGCTGCACATCCTTTCCTTCCGGCGCGGCCACCCTGACGTTGCGCTTGTCGTTCAGAGTAATGCCCAGCAAAGACTTATCTTCTGCCTGATATGGCCGGGCGGCTATTTCCTGAGGCGTGGGAACATGAGGGGGCAGTGGCGGCGGAGGTGGTGCGGCACGGGCGGCAATCTCTGCCTGAATTTCCTGCTCCAGGCCGCCCTCCTGCAGGGTGGGAATAGCAAAATTCATCAGGTCCAGCGGCTGCATCTCGTGTTCTTCCGCCGCCTGCCCTGCGTTTCGTGCCGGTGCAGCCTGTGAATTTCTGCGGAATAACGCTAAATGACCGAATGAGGTGAATCGCCCCCGCCCCGTGCTGCGCGAAGCCGCCTGCTGCTGAACTCCTGCCCCCTGAGGCGCGCCCTGCTCGTTAGCCGTTGTTCGCAGCGTCCCGCCTCCGTTCAACCGCGGTTGCGCCTGCTGCTGGCGCAAAGCAGCCTGCCCCTGCTGCCCGACAGCGCCCGCACGCTGAGTCTGACTTGCCCCCGATGGCTTGATAAGTGTTCTTAATCCCGTTAACACAATGTCTCTCCCCGGCCAGTGATAGCGTCCTGAAACTTCAGCTATGTGGCGGAAAAGACGGCCCGGTTCCCGACAAATAAGTTTTTTTATATTTACTGATGAGCGTAAAGCATAAATAAAGAGAGAGGCTTGCACCTCTCTCTTCTCTGTAACATCAGACAGCTATGGCTGGTTATTTCAGGGTTTTTCTGACCTTCGCCACCTGATCCGCCGTGACCGCTGAAGCCTTGTTGCTCCAGCCCTGGCGGATAAAGGTGGCCAGCTGTGCCACTTCATCATCGCTCAGGCGAGACCTGAAGCCAGGCATCACCAGAGTGGAAGGCGCTTTGGCGGTGGAAGGCTGCTGCGCCCCGGCCAGGATAGTGTGGATCAGCCCGGTCGGATCGCCTGCATTGACAATGGTCGCCTGATCCAGCTGCGGGAAGACGCCAGGTGCGCCTTTACCGGTCACAAAGTGACAGGCACCACAGTTATCCAGATACAGACGCTCGCCGGTGCTGAGGTTCTTCGCGGTGGTAAGCTTAGCCTCGGTTGCACTTACTGCTTTGTCGTCCGCTGCCGATACTGGCGGGTTGCCGCCCAGGAACTTCAGATAAGCGGCAATCGCTTTCAGGTCGGCATCGGTCATATACGAGGAGCTGTGCTCGATAACCGAAGTCATCTCACCGCCCACGGCAGCCTTGTCATTGCGCCCGGTAGCCAGATAGTCGACGGTTTCCTGCTCTGTCCATTTCGGCAGGCCACGCAGCGAAGGCACTTCCCAGCCGTTCAGGCTGCCACCGGCAAGGAATTTGCTGTCACTGCTGTCGAGCGCTTTCTCATTCATCCCCAGACCACGAGGCGTATGGCAGCTACCGCAGTGTCCCAGGCTTTCCACCAGGTAGGCACCGCGGTTGACTTCTGCCGACGCGCCGCCGATTGGCTGGAACGGCTTGTCAGAGGTAAACGCCCAGTTCCAGAAGCGCATGCCCCAGCGCTGGCTGAACGGGAAGCTCAGGTCAGTTTCTGGCGGCGCTTCCACACTCGGCTTCACGCCCTGCATAAAGTAGGTGTAAAGCGCGTGCATATCCTGGTCGTTGATTTTGGCGTAATCCGGATAAGGCATCGCCGGATACAGGCGCGTACCGTCCGGCAGCACGCCTTTACGTACCGCGTCCGAGAACTGCTGTTCGTTGTAATTACCAATACCGTGATCTTTATCCGGCGTGATGTTGGTCGAATAGATAGTGCCCAGATTCGACTCAATCGCCAGGCCGCCCGAAAACTCAGGCTTGCCCGGAATGGTGTGACAGGCACTACAGTCGCCCAACCGGGAGATGTACTCCCCCTGCTTAACCAGCGCCGCATCATCAGCCTGTGCAGTCAGCGCATAACCCGCGCTGAACAGCACCGCGTTGGCGATTAAAAAGCTCTTCAGTTTCATCATCTTCATATCGCTTATGCCTGTACCAGTGGGCCGGGATTTTTCAGATACATATCTTTGATTGCCGTCGCTGCCATCAGCGACAGTGCGCCAATAGTGTCGGTCGGGTTCGCCTGGAAGTTCTGCGGGAACGCATTACCGCCCGGCACAAAGACGTTATGTACATCCCAGCTCTGCAGGTACTTATTCAGCGCTGAAGTTTTCGGGTTATCGCCCATCACCGCGCCGCCCACGTTATGGGTCGACACATATTTGGTCAGGTCAAAGTGCGCGTCCATCGGCAGGAAGCTTTCGCTGTAGCTGTCCGGATTCAGCTCTTTGGTGATATTGCCTACGATGCCCTTCAGATACTGCTGCAGCTTAAGTTCGTTCTGTTTCCAGTCGAAGGTCATGCGCAGCAGCGGGTAGCCGTACTCATCTTTGTAGTTCGGGTCGAGGTCAAGATAGATATCGCGATAGGACTGGCAGGTGGTGGTGATGCTGATTTTCATCGAATGGCCGTACCACTCTTCCATTCCCTCTTTCCAGCCCGCTCCCCAGCCCGGCGTGCCTTTTGGCAGCGCGGTGGCGATTGGCGTACCGGTCGCCT
The DNA here is from genome assembly GCF_058137865.1 of Erwinia sp. 009765445. NCBI lineage: Bacteria > Pseudomonadati > Pseudomonadota > Gammaproteobacteria > Enterobacterales > Erwiniaceae > Erwinia > Erwinia sp. 009765445. The sequence goes on along the minus strand of NZ_JBYUWC010000006.1, from coordinate 111,103 downwards.
GAGAACTGTGGATTTTTGCCCCACCGATAAAGCCGAGTGATGGACCATCAAAGTTGCCCGGAGAGATGTCATTAAACATCTGTCCGGTCGCACCAGCGGTGGCAAACGGGTTGAAGTTTTTGTCCTTGAAGAACAGCGTGGAGCCGCCGTTACTCAGGAAGGCATAGTTACGCCCCACCACACCTTCTTCGGTGATTGGGTTGTAAGGTTTGCCGATACCGGACAGCAGCATCAGACGGACGTTACAGAACTGGAAGCTGCTCAGCACCACGATTTTCGCTGGCTGGAAGCACTCGTTGCCCTGCCCATCGATGTAGATCACACCTTTCGCGGTTTTCTTGTCGTCGTGCAGCACCACTTTCATTACGTTGGCATGCACTTCATATGAGAAGTTATCCATACGCTTTAGTGCGTCCATCACCGCAGTCTGCGGCGAGGCTTTGGAGTAGTTGAGGCACGGATATTTACTGCAGTAACCACAGTAGTTGCAGGGTGCGATCTGGTTGCCGTAAGGGTTAGTCCAGGCACGGGACACGCAAGCTGAAGGGTTCGGGAACGGATGGTAGCCCAGTTTCTTCACTGCGGCCGCGAACATGGTGGTATTCAGCGTATCCTCCAGTGCTGGCAAGGGGTACGGCTCGGAACGAGGCCCTTCGAACGGATCGCCCCCTTCCAGAATCTGCCCACGCAGGTTACCGGTGGTACCGGACTGGCCGCAGATGTGCTCAAATTTGGTGTAATACGGCTCAATTTCATCCCATGTGAACGGGAAGTCCATGATGCGCATATCTTCCTGCAGGATCCCAGGTTTATAAGCCTGATCCGCATAGGTTTTCAGCTTCAGGTCGGTAGGCGTCGGACGGATCAATACCGCCGTCCAGTGCAGACCTGAACCACCAACACCGGTACCTGGCGCAAATGCGCCCCATTTACGGGTTGGGAGCGCGGTCTGGCTCATGTTGTAGCGCACAGTGACTGCAGCTTCTGCCGGGGTTGCCATCACTTTGTTACGCACGCCATAAGCGTACTCATCCGCCGGTTTCGGATAGGCGAAATCTTCATAAGAACGGTCAGCACCACGCTCCAGCGCGCGCACTTTCAGTCCGGCCATTGCCAGCTCAATGCTCATCAGCGAGCCAGCCCAGCCCAGGCCGACGACTACAACGTCGACTTCTTCTTTATTTACAGTTGCCATCTTAAATCCTGCCACTCTTCAGAAAAGGGAAAAAGCTCACTCAGGCGCGTTCGCCCTTGATGCTTACCGGACCCAACGGGTACGGAATGTTGTGCTGCTTCACCCATTCGGTGTAGCTGGCACGCGCGCCAGGGAAGCCGATGGCGATCCACGCCTTCATCCCCTTGTTACCGCCGTACATCGGATCGGCGAGATAACCATGCTTGGTATCCGAGAGCAGCTCGCTGAAGAACTGCGACGCTTTCAGAGAACCTTCACCCAATTCACTGAAGTTAATGGTGTTCTTCTGAACCTGAGTCAGCACGGCATCTTTGTCCGCATCTGTGAGTTCATGGAACGATTTTTGATGGTTAGTCTGGCACCAGCCTTCGATCAGCTTGATACCGGTTTTGTAGATTTGCTGCGGACGGAACGGGATCTGATAACCCATTGTGGCCGGAGCGTTAACGTTAAACGGCCCCTGCATGTAGATCTCTTCGCCGAAGTCGCCGTGCATTTGCTGATCGATGAAAATCGGCACGTTGGTCTCTAACGCACCGGGCGCTTTACCTTTGCCCCCTGCAGGGATCAGACGATCGCAGGCGGCCATGATAAATTGCCATTCATTCGCGGAAAAAAAGATGGGTTTATAATCGACCAGCTCTGGAGCGGCCATTTCAGCAGCCTGAGCTGCTGTTAATCCCTTAAACACGATATCGGTCAGCGGTAATGCCAACAGCGATCCTAATAAAAACTTTCGGCGGGTAGTTTCTTTTTGAAGGAGCATAACATTACGACTCTCACATGCTAATAAAATGTAATTTGAGTTAATAAGTATCGTTATCGACGAATCTTTACGTAATTTTATGGATACACACGTTACAAAATGTAAACATTAAATTCTATTTGTTTATAGTTAAGTCATGCTCATATTTTTAAAAAGTGCTTAAAAAATTTTAAATGCCTGTAACAACGATGAAAGGCAGATCTCCCCTGTTTTTATGCTGATTCAGGGCCAATTTACCCGTTATTTATCCGGTTATAATTCACCAGCGTGACAATGCCCACACTGAATAAATGGGAAAAAGTCGTCTGAGGTCAATTTTATTAATTTTACTTTAAAAGCACATTAATTTAACAAATTTAATACAATGACGATTTTCCAGGCAATCTGAGCTTAAAAAAAATCAGTAAGGGGTTTAAAGCATTCCGGAAAGAAATTAAGTTGTTAAAAAATCAGTGTCGGTTGATCCGGGAATGAATCGAATAGACATTGCTGACTTCAGCAGGGGAAATAGCTTCAGCGGGAGAAAAGCGGGTATTATAGCGCAGGCGAAAAGCATGCATTTCCTGCGCATCAGGTTCCAGCTCGCGTAAAAAGACCAGCGCCAGGCGAACATGCTCGCTGGAGATTTCGGTCGGGAAGTAAGCTTTGCGCAGCACGCCGCGCCAGAAAGTCAGGCTCTCTTCTGATTCATCAACGATAAACACCTGATAAATCAATAACACGCTGGCAGCATTGCTCAGGTGCGCCTCGTTATCTCTGGACAGATAAGCGACAAACTCCTCGCCTGCGGTGCGCCCCATCAGGCTGATCAGTGATTCCACGTAGACCGGGTCCAGGTTCAGCCGCTTCGTTAAAGCCCGTGAGGCACGACGCGCCTGCGAGTTAAGCACGCGAAAACCAATGAAAAAAACCACAACCAGGGTCACGAGCATCAACCAGATCATTAACCGTCCTGTGAGATTACCGCGCTATGGCAGGCAGAAAGAGAATGGTCGACAGAATATGTTGATGACAGAAACATGTCACGCAAACGTGTTTAAATAATTCACTTTTATCGACATATTGCAGCAACAAATTGATGGCAGGCGGCTCCGTTACCTCAGCGCCGCAGGGCTGAAGGCATCATCCCGTGCAGGCTTTTAAAACGGTGGCTGAAATGGCTGGACGAGTTGAAGCCACACTGCAGAGCGATCTTGGTCAGCGACAGCTTGCTGTGCCGCAGTAGCAGCTCGGCTTTCGCCATTCTCCGCTGCATCACATACTGATCCGGAGCCAGCTTCATGGACTGCTTGAACATGCGGGCAAAATGGAATTCGCTCAGGGCGGCCTGGTTCGCCAGCTCACCCAGCGTCAGCGAAGCCGCCAGGTTCTCTTCAATGTAAGCCATCACGTTACGCAGTACCGTCGGGGCCAGACCGCCACGCACCGCAGGCAGTTTCCATAGCAGTTGACTGTAGTGCTGCAGCAGGTGGGTCATCAGAAGGGTTGAGGCGCTGCTCAGCGTCAGGTGATTGGCATTTTGCTGCCAGTCACAGCTGAGCAGAAAGTGACGGTAGAGCTGGGTGATCCGCGGGTCTTCACTGAAGATCATTTCATCAAGCGAAATGGCCGCCGGGCTTTTATCCCAGATCTGCTCGGCCAGATGGCGCAGGTGTTCATCAGTACAGTAGAGATGAACAAAGGAGAATTCGGAACGGATATCCCAGGTAGACTCGCTGTTTTCCGGCATCAGGCAAAAGCGATCCGGACCGCCGCCGTCCTGCCACCCCGCCTGCGTTTTATGCCAGGTATTGAAGCCTGCTTCAACATACAGGCTCAGCGTGTGGTGATCGCTGCGCTGGGTGACACAGTCAAAATCATTCCGCCAGGCCGCCAGCTGAATACCCGAACCAAGCTGCACGCTGCCCTGCAGGCGCGCGCGGTGCTGTTGGAGGTTTTCAAATGCCTGATAGGATTTGTTCATGGCGACCTGCTGCTGTGATTCAGAGCACTATTTTAAGGAGCAATGCCGCGAGAAACCAGCCTTTCCCGGTACGGGCAGGCAAAAAACCGCAAGATTATGCAAGTCACCGCAATCAGGTGGAAGCCGCATCAGCCGTAAAAAGGGACACTGACGCAAACAGACTGAGCTGAGGTGAACAATGAATGCAGTGTTATATCTTCTGGTGGTGGTGATCTGGGGAACCACCTGGATTGCCATTTTTATGCAGCAGGGAGTGGTGTCAGTCACCGTCTCAATCTTCTGGCGCTTCCTGGTGGCCGCCGTGGCGATGCTTATTGTACTGGGGATAATGGGACGCCTGCGTAAAATCAGCCTGCGCGACCATCTGTTCTGCCTGCTGCAGGGCTGCTGCGTGTTCGGCTTCAATTTTGTCTGCTTTTATCATGCCGCCGCGTGGATCAGTAGCGGGCTGGAGTCGGTGATTTTCTCAATGGCTGTGCTGTATAACGCCGTGAACAGCATGCTGTTCTTCCGCCAGCGCCCTCATCCCAACCTGCTGCCCGCTGCGGCGCTGGGTCTGACCGGCATTGTGGCGCTGTTCTGGCACGATCTGGTAGCCACTCAGTTAGCGCCCTCACTGCTGCTGGGCATTGGGTTGAGCGCGCTGGGCACCTTCGGCTTTTCGCTGGGCAATATGATCAGTACCCGCCACCAGCAACGTGGGCTGGAAACGATGTCCACCAACACTTATGCGATGTTTTATGGCGCACTGGTGATGGCGGCCATCAGCCTGTTCAATGGCGACCATTTTATGCCCGATCTGTCGGTGCACTATCTCGGCTCGCTGCTGTACCTCGCCATCTTTGGATCGGTGATCGCTTTTGGAGCTTACTTCACCCTGGTGGGCAGAATTGGCGCCAGTCAGGCTGCCTACAGCACCCTGTTGTTTCCGCTGGTTGCGCTGATGCTTTCCACCCTGTACGAAGGCTATGTCTGGCATATCAACGCGGTGATTGGGCTGGTCCTGATTTTGCTGGGTAATCTGGTGATGTTCTCAAAGCCGGGGATGTTCAGCCTGCGCCGCAGCGCCGCTTCTTCCTGAACGGAGCCGCCCACGCAGGACGGGATAATTAGCGTTACTGTATATTGCTAATCAGGAACACTATATTATGCGGGTGAGATTGGTTTCAGATCTCGTGACGACATACAAGGAGAGTTCATGTCCACCAATTACATTATCGCTATCCCGTTCTTTGTTCTGGCCGTGGTGTTCCTGTTTCTGGGGATCCGTCAACGCAACCAGGTATTTCTGCCGCTAGGGCTTGGCTTTATGCTGACGGCCGTGATTAACGGCGTGGTGGGTTACTCCATCAGCTGAAAAAAGAAACCCAGCCGTCGCTGGGTTTTTTGCATCAGTGGGGTGCTTCGTCCAGCACCTTATGGATCACTGCGGAGAGTTCGTTGATTTCAAACTTCGCCACATAGCCGTTAGCGCCCACTTTGCGTACGTGATCTTCGTTGGCACTGCCGGACAACGAGGAGTGGATCACCACCGGAATATCACGGAACCGCTGGTCGGTTTTGATATTGCGCGTCAGGGTAAAGCCATCCATTTCCGGCATTTCCAGGTCCGTGAGCACCATGGCAATCTTGTCATGAATCGATGTGCCTTCGGCGACGGCCTGCTGCTCCATCTGCTTGATTTTTTCCCAGGCTTCCAGGCCGGTTACATGCATCAGCGCCGGAATGCCCATCACTTTCAGGCCCTGCTCCAGCATCTGACGGGCAACTTTGGAATCTTCCGCCACAATCGCCACCGCACCCGGCCGGATGTTAAAGGCCTTCATCTCAATGTCGCCGTCCTTCACTTCACGTACGGAAGGGATCACATCATTGAGGATCTGCTCAACATCGAGCACCAGCGCCATGCTATTGGTTTTGGTGTCCAGGCAGGCAATGCTGGTGATATTGCGGCTGCTGACGCCCGCTTCCGCAGTATGGATCTGGCTCCAGTCCAGACGCACGATATCCTCAACCGACTCCACGGCAAACGCCTGAGTACTGCGGGCATATTCAGTGACCAGCAGCAGGTTCAGTCCGGTTTCCGGGGTGCAACCGGTTACGGCTGGCAGGTCGATAACCGGGATAAATTGCCCGCGAATATTGGCCATCCCCAGCAACGGAGATTTCATGCCGGCGGCTTTAGTGATGGTCGGCATCGGCACAATTTCACGCAGTTTAAACACGTTGATACCGAACAATTCTGGTTTGGTTTCGTTACTCTCTGATCCTAAACGAAATAGAAGGAGTTCAAACTTATTGGATAACGCGAGATTCGCTCTCTCATCAATCTCTTTTTGAAAATTATCCATCTCTACCTCTGGGTTAAATACTGGTTTTACACGCTTCATCTGTATATCGGCAGCGCAGAAAAAAAGTACAGAGGTGAAAGCATTATTTCTCTGGGGTACAGACCTTCGCCAGCTCCTGCTCAATGATCTCCGGCCTGTTGTGCTCAACCAGCGTTTTGAAGCGCCTCGCGACACCACAATCTTTCGATTCCGACAGCGCAACGGCGGCACTGTAGGCGTTGTAACAGTCGTTTGCATCATCCACCTGCTTTTTACAGCCGGTAAAAACCGCGAAGGCTGAATCCGGTCTGGCAACATAGCGGTCGACCGCTTCGCTGTGGTTGATCCTTTGCAGAGCGCCCGGCAGCACCAGCCAGGATGCCAGAACGATCAACGCCAGTCCGGCCAGTGAGAACACTTTGTATTTCATTTTACTTCCTTACCTTCAGTCATCCTGCTTAATCTTCCCATGCGAGTATAGCTGCTGATAATTAATCGCGTTTCAACCAGCAATGATAAACGCGATCCCGTTGAAGTACCGTTACAATAGTGCAATTTCAGATGTGGAAGAGATAATTATAACGACAAAGTATTAATGACGTGTCTTCTTTAATTTAAATAAAGTCGTTATTTTATTTATATACCAAAAAAGTTTAGGTGTTAAATTTAAAAGGTATTATTTAAATTTAATTATCAGGAATATATTCCATTCAAGTCTTTACTTCTTCCCTTCAGGAAAAATGGAATCGATTATGTCTGACAAAAAAGCGAACAGGAATAAGCAAAATATTCACGACCTTCGTTCAGCCATTGCCTTTTTAGAAAGTCTGCCAGGCGAAATGGTCAGTACGGATATAGAAGTGGATCCCCATGCGGAATTATCCGGTGTTTATCGCTATGTTGGCGCAGGCGGAACCTGTGAACGCCCGACACGCAAAGGCCCGGCGATGATGTTTAATACCATCAAAGGTTTTCCGGACGTGCGTGTGGTCACCGGCCTGATGTCCACCAGAGAACGTGTCGGCCGCTTATTAAACTGCCCGCCGGAAAGACTGGGCTTCCTGCTGAAAGAGTCGGTTAAAAACGCCGTGGATCCGGTGGTGATCGCTCGAGATCAGGCTGAATGTCAGCAGGTGACCTGGCGTGCCGGAGACCCGGATTTTGACCTGCGCACCCTGCTTCCCGCACCGACGAATACGGAAGAGGATGCCGGACCTTATTTCACCATGGGACTGTGTTATGCCTCCGATCCAGAAACGCATGAGTCGGACATCACTATCCACCGCCTGTGCATTCAGAGCCGCGATGAGCTCTCAATGTGGTTAACACCCGGTCGCCATATCGACGCTTTCCGCGAAAAAGCGGAGAAAATGGGCAAACCTCTGCCAATCTCCATCAGCATCGGGGTGGATCCGGCGATTGAGATTGCTGCCTGCTTTGAACCCCCAACCACCCTGCTCGGCTTCAATGAACTCAGCATCGCCGGTGCATTACGTGGCCAGGCCATTGAGCTGACACCCTGCATTTCCATCAATGAAAAAGCGATCGCCAACGCCGAAATTGTCATTGAAGGTGAGCTGCTGCCAAACGTGCGCGTTCGTGAAGATCAGAACACCAACACCGGCAAGGCAATGCCAGAATTCCCGGGCTATACCGGGAAGCGAAAGCCGCCCTGCCTGTGATTAAAGTCAAAGCAGTTACCCACCGTAAAAACCCGATCCTGCAAACCACGCTTGGCCCGAGTGGCGAACATGTCAGCATGGCGGGTATCCCCACCGAAGCCAGCATTCTGGATATGGTGGAAAAAGCGATGCCGGGACGTGTGCTTAACGTCAATGCCCATACCTCCGGCGGCGGCAAACTGCTGGCCGTCATCCAGTTTAAAAAATCCGCTGCGGTGGATGAAGGCCGTCAGCGTCAGGCTGCCCTGCTGGCCTTTGCCGCCTTCTCGGAACTGAAGCACGTGATCCTGGTGGATGAGGATGTGGATATTTTCGATATCGACGACGTGCTGTGGGCCATGCAGACCCGGTATCAGGGGGATGTGGACACGGCCTTTATCGCCGGTGTTCGCTGCCATCCTCTCGATCCTTCACAAACGCCGGCCTACAGCCCGGGCATTCTGCAGGAAGGCATGTCCTGTAAAACCATTTTTGACTGCACGGTGCCCTTCCATCTGAAGGCGCATTTCCAGCGCTCAAAATTTAAAGAAGTCGACGTGAAGAAATTCCTACCTGACTTTGAATAACTGGGATAGCAGCATGAGCAGAAGGCGCATTATTGTCGGCATCAGCGGCGCGTCAGGTTTCCAGTACGGGATGAAGGCTCTGACCCTGCTGAACGAGCTGGATATTGAGGTACATCTGGTGATCAGCAAAGGTGCAGAGCTGACCCGAAGTCTGGAAACCGAAATCGAACGACATCAGGTTGTCGAACTGGCCAGCGTGGTCCACTCCGTTAACGATCTGGGCGCGGCGATTTCCAGCGGGTCCTTCCGGACCGACGGCATGATTATTGCGCCCTGCTCGATGAACACGCTGGGCTCGATAGCCCATGGACTGAGTAATACCTTATTGACCCGCGCAGCCGATGTGGTGTTAAAAGAGCGGCGCAGGCTGGTATTGATGGTCCGGGAAACCCCATTAAACCTTTCGCACCTTAAAAATATGCAGCTTGTCACCGAAATGGGCGGGATTATCTTCCCACCGGTACCGGCTTTGTATCACCAGCCCACCAGCGTGGACGAGATAGTGCATTACAGTGTTGCACGCGCCCTGGATTTGTTTGACCTGCAGGGTATAAAAATTCAGCGCTGGGGCGAAGGGAATCATTAATTTATCGATCGGGAGAATGAGATGTTAATCGGACCCATTGTGAACAGCTGCGCCATTATTCTCGGCGGGCTGATCGGGGGCTTTCTCGGCGTGAAAATGCCGGAAAGATTACGTGTGGCGCTGCCTCTGACCTTTGGCCTCTCTTCCATGGCGCTGGGTGTGGTGCTACTGGTGAAGATCCACAGCATGCCGGTGGTGATTTTGTCGATGATCCTGGGGGCAGCAATTGGCGAGCTGCTTTATCTGGAAAAATATATTGGCAAACTGGGCAATATGGCGCGGGGTATCGCCGCAAGGGCGGGATAGAGCCAACGGTCTTTACCGAGAAATTTGTGGCGATACTGGTGCTGTTTTGCGCCAGCGGCACCGGGATTATCGGGGCAATGACCGAAGGCATGACGCACGATCCCAATATCTTATTTGTTAAAGCAATTATGGATCTGTTCACTGCGGCAATATTTTCCACCGTGCTGGGTTATGCGGTTGCATTAATATTTATCCCTCAATGGATTGTCCAGTTTATTATTGCTTCGGCAGCCGTTTTTATTTTACCGCACACCAATGCAGAGATGATGGCGGATTTCACCGCAGCAGGCGGATTTATCATGCTGGCTGCCGGATTCCGCATCAGTGGAATTAAATCACTTTCGGTTGGAAATTTATTGCCGGGACTGATACTGGTGATGCCATTATCCCATTACTGGAGTTTATTTATCCACTAATGTAAAATCAGGCCACCTCTTCAGGAGGTGGTTTTTGTTTTTCACTACAGGTTTTTATAACAGCGCCAGCGCTGTGGCAAAAGTGGATAAAAATGGACCTGAAAAGAATGCGCTATTTTTGCGCAATTGCCGGACAGGGCTCGATCAGTAAAGCGGCCAGGTTGCTGAACATCGCCCAGCCACCGTTAGGAAAGCGATTGCAGGAGCTGGAAGGGGAGATCGGTTCGCCGCTGTTTATCCGCACCAGCAAGCAGATGGTACTTACCGAAACCGGCGTATTTTATATCGCAAATCCTGCGAAATCCTTTGCCAGGTTAACAGCGTCACCCGTCAGACCATCGATATCGCTTCGCAGAATTAGCCGCCACGCTACCCAATGACGTGCTGTCGTTTGCCGATCTGGCCGGTTTGCCGCTGGTTCTGGTGCATCGGGTGGAGGCACTTACGAGATCCTGCTGAACCGCCTGTACAGCGCAGTGAAAAACGTCAATATCATCATGAAGGTTTCCGAACCCCGCCTGATCATTGAGATGTTTCGTGCAGGACTGGCTGGTGCCTCAATCATGCCTGAGTCAGAAGTGGCGGAAAGTGGCAGCAGAGATTATCGTATTTTCGCTATCGAACAGCAGGTGAAGCTGTTCTGCCCGGCAATCGTCACGCTGCATACGGAGAAGGATACTTTTCTGCCAGAGCAATGAGGAAGTACTGAATTTTACTTTAATCTGCTTTGACACAGTCATAATCGCCCGAAAGGCGGATCTGCTGGCTGCTGGTACGGACAACCTCCACCTGCAATGTTGCCTTGCCGTGAGCATTGGTCTGCGTCATTGCCAGTTTGCCTGGCGCACGGGTATTCTTCACGATCCAGTGATAGCGGACATTGTCGGTATCACCTTTTTTACCGGTAAAAGTGGTTTTCACCCGCTCAGCTTTGGCATTGTTAATATAAAACCCGCCATGGGGTTCAGGCTTGATGGTAAAAGGGCCGCACTGCACAGCGGCCAGCGCTGAAGAGGTAAACATCAGCATGAACAAAGCTACAGTAGCTTGTTTGAACATTTTCAATGTCCTGCAATAAAATGACTGCCGAAAGGTAACAGGTTATGGTGGCTTTAGTCGCGGTTTTCTTTATGATGACTGACGGTCGCTACCCCCGGTAGCAGCAGATCCCCCTTAACAGCAGGAGCAGCATATGAAAATTGGCTATTTATTTCCGGCGGCTGTCGGTATTGCTGGCGTTGCGCTGCTGGTCTGGTTTATCGCCAGCGGCGCCTGGATGCCGGGTGCCTGAGCCGCGTCTGCCAGTGAGAATGGCCCTTTCACACCGCCAGCGCCATTCTCACCTGGCAGATTAGAGCGGAAAGCGTCCTGCCCGGCTGGTTCAGACCGGCCCCTGACTGGGCTTCACCAGTCTGATGGCATGCTCCAGCACCTTCTGTTCATCCCTGTCCGCATCATGACGCTCATTGCGGGTCTTCTTCAGCAGATCGGCCAGCGCTTCACGGCGCGTGTCATATCCCGCCTCAGCCAGCACAATCACCGCATCTCCCACTACCCGACAGACTTCGTCATAGTACTCTTCGCTTAAGATATCGCGTTTCATCCCGAATCATCCTCATTCCACACCAGAAAACAGTGCATTTTGCCTGACATCAAGATCCAGCTTAGAACGTTATGATGAAGTTTCAAATCCGGGTCAGTCTTCAAAATACCAGTAACCCTGATTGATCAGCCCGGTCAGCTCAGCCACAAACTCCGGATTTTGCAGCCCATTGCCCAGCTCCTGCTGGCCGAGTTCGGTAAAGCGACACAGCCGATCGGCAGCGTGGGGATCCACGGTGTCTAAAGGCTCACTGTTAATAAAGAAGCTGCCGTCAATATTCAGCACGCGCAGCCCACTCAGGCGGATCAACATTTCACCGTCCATCAACGCATCCCTGACTTCCTCCGGCGAATACGGTGGTTCCGCCGGAGCGATATCCAGCTCATGGCGGGGCGTAGTGGCAAAGCTGCCAAACCACTGATTAAAGCTCTCCGGCTGATTAAGCATTTCAGTCATCATGCTTCGCACACGTTCAAGCTCGTGTGCTTCTACTTTGCCCGGATGCGCGCGGCAGGTTAAATCCGGGTCGCTATAGTGCTCGCCGCCCAGATCGTTTTCCAGCGCGTAGTCGGCAAAGCTGCTGATCAGCTCGCGCCCATTGGGGCCACGGAAGCCAACGGAATAGTTAAGCGCGGTTTCATGAGTAAAACCATCGTGCGGAAACCCTGGTGGAATATACAGAATGTCGCCGGGTTCCAGGTCTTCATCAATGATTGGCGTAAACGGATCGACGTGCAGCAATGCCGGATGCGGGCAGAACTGACGCATAGGGATTGCGTCCCCCACACGCCAGCGGCGGCTACCCATTCCCTGAATGATGAACACATCGTAATTATCAATGTGTGGCCCGACGCCGCCGCCCGGTACGGAAAACGAGATCATCAGATCGTCCAGCCGCCAGTCCGGCAACACGCGGAACGGGCGCACCAGCTCTGCAGACGGCTCGTGCCAGTGGTTAACCGCCTGCGCCAGCAGCGACCAGCCGGTTTCACCCAGACCGTCGAAATGCTCAAAGGGGCCGTTACTGGCCTGCCATTCGCCGCCGAAATGGGTCACCAGGCGGCTGTCCACCTCGGGTTCCATCGCCAGCCCGGCCAGCTCGTCCGGACTGATGGGATCGACAAAATCAGGGAAGGCCTTTTTCAACACAACGGGTTGTTTTTGCCAGTATCTTTCAAGGAACTCGGGCCAGTTCAGGTTCAGTTGATATGCCATACGTTCGCACCAGTCAGGAAAGAGAGGGCGTGATTATCAGCCTGTGCCACCCGGCTTGCCTTGTTAAAGGTCAAGTGCTGAACAGATAATCGGATCGGTTTAACTTCTTTATAGTAAGACCGGCATTAATTAATGATGAAATTAAGGTAATATTATTCCTTTACTGATTCAAGTTAATTAGTTGAATAAACTTAAGCTACTTACTACAGCCTCCGTCCTTGCCCGGCAATGACATGTCGTAATTAATTCGCCACATGAAATTTATATGTTCCCTCATATTCAGTATGCCTTCATATAGTTAAGAAGCAGAAAGCGTCGTTTAGTAAAGTTCTGAACAGAACACACTCTTATTACCAGATTCTCGCCATTAAAAAGCCCGCATCTGCGGGCTGGTTACTATTTGCGAAAAGGTTTATTCATTCGCTGCGGGTTTGCAGCCAGCATAAACGTAGCCTTCATGAGCATTGCGAATCACATAGCTGTTCTTCAGCTTCACGAAAGTCAGATCTTTCTGTTTGCCTGCCATCACTTCCGTCCCGTCATCCGTCTTCATAGCAGTCAGTTCAGGACTGGTGATCTGCTTTACACCATCAGTCCAACTATAGGGCAGGATCGTCTACTGGGGTGGGGTCAGTCCACACAGGGTATGGAGAGGTGATTGAATAAATGTTTGATGAAACTGATATGTGGCTGTTAATGAGTTTTAACACTCATTAGGAAACATCCTAAACAATAGCGCCAGTAATTATTGTAGTCTTAATCTGCATACAGCAAGTCCGATGGTCACCCAGCATGGCCCACATTGTGGGCTTTCATGGCAAGTCTGTTGTTATGGACATCTATGATTCATCCGCTGTGATACATCCTTAACTTTATGATTATCTGGCACGTTATGAAAAAGATCATCTTCCCTCTTGTTATAACATCCCTTGCAGTGATATTCATGTTAACTATTATGGGTCTAAGCCCACTGCCATGGTGGTAAGCCTCTGCGTCAGGACAGGTCGAATCAGCTCTTAGTTTTCGAACGCACCTATGGAAAATTCTGCCAGAAGTTACCGATTTTATGCTTCACATTTTTCTTCAGGGCTGTACCAGGGTAAATGATAACGTACCCACACCAGGGGATTTCGGTGGGATATTTCCACAGAGAATGTGTGCAGACAAGGATAACAGTCACACAGAAACCAATATGCGAATTTTAATCGCCCCAATTCTGTTAGAAGTCATGTCACTCATTGTTCCTGGTGTCGTAATCCTTAAATGATCTCAGAGTAGCGCACTACAAATCAGCATCAGGGCTGGTTATAAATGGAGTGTTCAGCAGGGAGGCTTCATAGCGGGCGACCACCGCGATAGTTTTTTGTGCCTGTCGCTTAAGTTTCCCGCTACGCTGCCGTTATTAATATGTACCTTCACCACAAAGTTGAAGGGATAAAAAGACACACAGCCTCATCTCTGCCCGCCATGTGCGGGCTTTTTTTATCACGCCAGAAGATATCTTCAGACCACATGCCTCACTGATTGTTGTTTTTTTATGCCAACTGATGCCATAGTCCAAACGTTGAAAGCAACACTCTTGTATACCTCTACTTATGCCGGCGCCCCTCTCATGCACTGGCATTTTTTTGCTGATAACTTGCAAAAAACATTAGTTCGTCTAATCTGAAAATGACACCCATTCCTGTGTCAAACTGGTAAGGTGAAAATAACTTTAATGACTTTTTCCCGCCCCTGCACCGGAGGCGGGTTTTTTTTAAGTTTTTTCAGGAGTGACCGATACATTCAACATTAGATGGCGACTGAATGTGCTTCGCCTGGCACAAGTCAGCACCAGGGAAACCGATTGAGCTTATTTGCAAACTGTTTTTAACCAGCCCTAAGGCCGGTTTTTTTGTGTCTGAGATACCTGTTGTGCTTTAAATGCAACGACTGTAAAAGATATGTATAAATCTATGCAGTTATCTGTATGGTTGCTGCTCAGCAAAGCGCTGACATTGGATTTCCCAATCCCCCCTTGTACAAATTCATGCCCGTGTAACGCGGGATTTTTTAATGTGTCAGCTGTCACTGAAAGTGATGTAGTTCATCCGATTTTCGTAAACCGGCTCTTTCCTATAGTTAACCACCACGCTAATCATCAGGTACCAGTTCGTCACGCTGGATTGTCACGCCTGCAGGCACAACGATGTCGCTGGTCGATAGGTCCCAGCGCACAAACCCCGACGCCGGTGTGGCCGCTTTACACGGTGCACGTTTCATATATCCGTGCGGCGTCAACCAGTCCTCTTCTGCCAGGTCCGGCAGCAAATTTAGCGCCAGATAATCGATATACCCGTAAACCGTGTGAACCGCTGCTGCCTGTACGCGCCCGTAGACTTCGACGTCTGTGCGGCGCAGTGCGGCCAGCGTATTGTCGGCGGCAAGGCGGGTCTTTATATCGCTGCGGATCGTGGTAATTAACTGCGAAAGGGTTGGACGGTTAAAGCCGCTGTCAGCCATTCAGATTGCTCAATAAATCATCACAGGATATACCCGCGCAGATAGTTGATATTTCAGGGGGGATTATCAACATGCGGCTCCTTGCTTGATTTCAGGGTTAATTGATATTATCGAGGCCTATCTCACCGGTTTAGGATATAAGGATATGATCCTGTTTACGGCATCTATGGCACTGATTTTTAGTGCATTATCTTTTGCAGCATTTTTTTATCATATGCAGCAACTTCTCAAATATAGCGACTCACCTTTTTGGATATCCTTGCTTCTGATAATCCTGCCGCTAATCGCTTTTTATTTTGCTTATTGTTCTGTTGGGCTTTCTCTTGAACAAGCTGGCATGAAACTTCAAATTTATTAGTTACACTTAAGATGCAACATTAACAGCACTTTTTGATCAAAAAAATATTGTACAGGTTTTGTTTTATTGTATAAGTTTAGTTCGGAGTTATTTGAACCAGGTAACAAATCCCAGATGGGACGCCTCTGAAAGGAAAGCTGACCTCTACTTTCAGAGGACTTTTTTTGTATAGTTTTTTGAGTTCTATACATGGTTACCACTTTGAAACTACACATATTTATACTTTTGGTAGGAATTCATCATGCAAGAACAACAAACAAATACTGCTGCTGAGATTGAAGCTTACCTGATGGCTCAGTCAAAAACATGGACGACGAGTCTATGGTCATTGGTGAAATCATCGCTGAATTGACTGCTCGTGAAGGCATGGTTTCAAACAAGAAAATTATCATGCAACTCCTCGAGCGTCTGGAGACTGAGCGTGATGTCGTAATGCTCGATGTATATCGAAATACGTTAGAGATTGTTGTACATCGCACACCGGATGATTTGGTTAAATAAACCATTCCCATGGATGGGGATTTTTGCTGCACAACCAATAAACCCTTCCGCCGGAGGAATACCTCACTGAGTTTTGGAAATATTCTTTGGCTCAATTGCGCGAATGTATTCCTGCAGACTGGCTATTTGCTTGTCTGCTGTGCAGAAAAAAAGCCCCGATGGATGATGATCGGGGCTACCTTCCGCCATTCAACGGATTGGACTTTCTCGGTTAACAACAGATAACAGAAGGTGAGTATTTTCTACAATATCATTTTTCGTCTGTCAAGCGGCAGCAACGTGTGCACAAGTGGCAGCTGTATCCCATGGGCCGGGCATGTGTGAGCGCCCTTTGCGCAGAGTAAAATGTCCCAATGAATCTTTTCGGAATGAGTGGACATGACATATTGCAACTCTTTGTGTGTATTGAGAAATCACCAATCGGATCTTCTACGATATAGTAATATTTTGCCTGCATACCCCACCCTCTTTCGGAGTTATCTGAAAGAGTATAATTCATTAGACATGCAAAAAGTAAGGGTGTTATGGTGCCTCCAGGTGAATCGTTGGCTGTTCCACCGTGATCCGCTGCAGAACTACAACGCTTCATTGCGCCTGACACTTAGCCCCACCGCTCAGGGGGATTCACCGCAACGGCAAAATATTATCACCTGACCAGAAAGCAAAAAAAACCGCCAGAAAGTGAGGTTCATAATTGTGAAGGTGTTACGGGCGTAGATTTCCCAATCTGAGAAGATATTACGCCATTTCTGTGCAAAAGCAAATTAAATTCCCAGAAAGACAATCGTTCAAAGAAAGCACTTTTCCGGGCGAGTCCAATTCCCTATTATTAAATGTGGATAATTATCATACAAGGAAACGTTATTGAAAACGGTATCAGCATTGCTATTACCCCCGTTCAACTGGCAGCGGTGGTTTCTGATTAAACACTCACTGAATCTGACGGCATGAGCAACCGCCTTTGGGGCGGTCTTGAATTGATCATGGGAGCAGTTGAAATGGCTGGGGCTACGGCTTTGTGTATCGCTCCTGAACCGACAGGAGCAAGCCATATTACATTTTAACCGTGTTCCCAATGTTCAGGTAAACAATATGAATAATGACGCCTTAGATCATCTGATGGGGGCATACTTCAACCAGGACTATTATCTGTCAGGTGAAACTATTGAAGAAGTCATGCAAGACTACCTTGAAAGTAAATCATCTCAAACTGTCAATGACCTAATAAAAAATTGTGCCGAGTTTTTGAATCAACCAGAAGTAGAGCGTCGGTTTGAGGAGTTGTACCGGTACGATTTCAAACCGGAAAGATGGGGCCTTACGGCTGCGGAATTCCTCAAGATTATTTCAAACCAAGCCAAATCTGCGCTAAGAACATAATGACTCAATGGCTCACGTCCGTGTGGGCCTTTTCACCTTGTTTCTTTCCAGAACTCCGCGTCAGCATGGCTCTCTTCAATCTCACACTTCGCCACCAGCTTTTCAAAGAACGGCTACCAGTTGTAGTATGAGGCCTCAGAGATCCCGGCCTCGCGGCAGACGTCTTTAACGGTGCGTCCGGCTTCGACGGACTTCAGGACGGCAATGATCTGGTGTTCGGTGAATCGTGTTTTGCGCATGGCGATCTTCTCCAGGGACATTGTCAGTATGCCGGAGGATCTCTGAATATTAATGGTCCGCTTTACCGGGATGCTTACACTTGGACTAGGGTGGACCAAATAGAAGTATTATATTCTGACTTAAAAGAGTCCCTTCAGGATTGTATATAAACCACTTACCCATTGTATTTAATTAATTTTTCTTCGTTAAATTTAATTGGATACCCCCAACAATTTTTCTCTCCCTCTCATGTGCGTACTAACTGGTAAGAGCTGAAGAATATTTCAACAGCAATTTAACACTTGATTATGGATTTCTCACGGCAAAATTTTCTATATATAAGCAAAACATGGTCGGTTTGGTCGGGTAAGTCGGTTTTTTTGTGTAAATATCGTTATTGTTCAGACAGATAGAGTGATTTAAAAAACCGACCTTGAGGTTGGATTGGTCGATTTTCTGGTGCTGCGGTTCGGTTATGATAATGGATAATCAATAAAATCAACTAGATAATAGAGAAAATGTAATTTCGCAGGTCGGTTTTTTGGATGAGGTGACGGTTTTAACACGGGGTATGCAGCAGTAATTGAAGAGATGTTTGATGAAGGGGATATGTGGCTGGTTAATGAGAGGTGAGTCACATCAGAAAGCATTGAAATTTATTAGTGCCAGATCATACTGTAGTATTATCAGCGCATGTAATTTTCCTTTGTGGTCAGTCAGTTTTGCCCGCCTGGCGGGCTTAACTGATAAATGCGGCTCATGACTACTTAATCACCAGCATACAAGAACATTTCCAGAAGGTGCACTCAACTTGATTTTCAAACTGCCTGGCCTACAATGAAAAAAAGTATCTTTCCTTTACTGGTTTTTTTCTTAATAGCAATGCTTCTGTTTGCTATCTTGTGTTACAGTTCTCTCCCATGGTGGTAATCTCTGCCAGCCAGGTGTGACAACACCCAGACCCAATGGCGGGCTTAGTGTTTTTTATTCCCTTCCTTTCCTGACCAGTCTGATGGCATCCCGTAGCACCCCTTTTAGCTTAAAACCGGCTGCCTTTTGCCTCTTTGCTTCCAGATAGTGCAGGATGTTCTCACTAGTTATGGGCGATCCTTCCTGAGCCAGCATAACGACCGCTTCCCCAAGCTCGACATTGATTAAGTAAGCCTCGTCATTCTCGTTGTTCACCGTCATAACTACTCGCCTTTTGTCTGAAATCATAAAAACCATTAAAGAATTAAAGCCTAATTCAATCATGTATTACTGGCATAAAAAACCACAACAAATCATTTAAACCCGCACTTAATATGTCGTTAAGCAACCGCTTACAGTTAATCATGTAAGGTTGCTTCGCGATGAGGACATCGCACGAGAGTAATTATTTATATCATCGTTTTTCCCGTCGGACTGTTTCTTGATTGTGTCAGTATCCCGACGGGCTTTTTTTAGGCGTCACTGATAGTGATGTACTTCAGTATTCCATTGACGTAGACCGTAATTTTGCCGTTCACCAGCGCTGTCCGGATCATCATGATGCCGCCGTCAAAGCCCAGGCCGGTATTGCCAGCAGATATCGAAAATTTTGCCGTAGCATCCCTGAGGCCGTCGATGGCCGCCAGCTCTTCGTCAGTCAGTGCAGTTCCGCTGAAATCTAAATACGCGCATGAACCGCCGTCAAAGCGTGATTTTGCGCTTGTCTCTACCTGAACATTCGAATAACCAACGTACGTTCTGAGCTGGACGTAAATATAAATATCAGATGAATAATCAGCGCGGTATTTAACCGCCCCGACAGGGCATGCGCCCTCGCCATGCCAGCTGATTAAATTCTTCTCCGCTGACCCTTTATTTTGCGCCCTGATAACGCATTCTCCGCTGCCGAATCGCGCATCATTCACAACATGACTTTCGTTAACCGTATCCCAGTGAACTGTACCCATGATTGTCATTTCAGTTGTGTCACCCGTATCCCCGGCATGCACTTTACCGGCTCCCCGGTACAGTGCTGCATGTTGAAGTTACTCAGCTGGATAGCTGTGGAATGGTCCCATACGCCCGCCTCACGATCTGACCACCGTGCCCGCAAAAAGCTGGCGCTGCAGTGTGTTGCATAAAACTGGCTGATTGCGGCATTAACTGAAGAAAGCCGTTCTTCAAGTTCGGCTTTTTCCCTCACCAGGCTGTTGTAGCATTTTACAGCCTGGGGCTGTTGGCTTAGCCAGTCCTCAAGTACATGAGGTGCCATTCCAGGATTATAAAAATACGCTTCAGTTTGTACAGGTTCCATTTCGTTCACCCTATAAAACGAGAAAAGGCCGCACATGGCGACCTTCTAAATGATTACCCCGACGCATTATCGCGATAGTTACATGGCTCGTCGGCCCGGGGCTAATTTAAAACATTTAACCCCGGCCTAAGCCGGAGTTTTGTTGTCAGGTATGGATATTGGAGTAAAGATTATTCAATCTGGGTTATGTTCAATAACCTCCCGTTCTCCCCCTGAAGGAGAACCACTGCTGGAATTAATGTTGATTTTCCTGGGTTTCTCACTCTCAGGTATTTCCTGGTAAAGCTGCACTGAAAGCAAACCATGTTCCAGTTTTGCTCCTGTCACCTTAACCTTTTCCGGCAGAGAATAACTTAACTGAAAATCAGAACGATTAATTCCACGGTGTATCCAGTTACCCTCTCCTTCTTTTGGTTCGGTTTCCTCAGTGTGTTTTCTGCCATTGATTGTAAGCTGACCTCCTACCGTTTCAACCTCAAGCTCCTCTTGAGTCCAGCCAGGAATGGAAACCGTTAATTCATAATTGGTTTCATCCTTCCTGTAAAAATCATAAGAAGGTGGAGATGCACGTTTTTCGTCCGCAGTCATCTGACTGATTAAGCGATCAAAGCGGTTAAAACGTTCGGCGGTGCCTGTATCAATGAAGTTTGGTACTAAAGATAAGTGTCTTAGAGCCATGATTAACCTCCTGAATTATCCTGTATATTCAAAAGTTCAAACGGGTACAGCTCTGCTTACCCGAAACTTATATAGTACCAGCCAGAAAGTTTTCAAGAGCACATGAGAAATTTTTTATGGATATAAAAAGCCCCGGTAGAGGGACTGGGGCTACCTTCCGCCTTTCAACGGATTGGACTTCGGTTAACAACAGATAACGGAAGGTGACTATTTTCTACAACGTGACTTTTCAGATGTCAACATACAGCACTGCGGACATAATTTGCATTTGAGGCCCATAGACTGGGTATGCGTCAGCGCCCCCTGAACCGAGTAAAAGGTTCCAATAAATCGCCTGCGCGTACGCGGAGGAAGAATCCTGCAATCCCCTGCATGCAAACAAAAAATATCACGACGCATTTCAACAACATAATAGTATTTACCTTTCACTTTTCATTCCCTTATGGAGTTTATGGGAATGTGATAGTGCAATGAATCCAATAAAAATGTTGAAACAATCATAATAAAAATGAGGGTATTGCGGTGCCTGGTGCCTCCAGGTGAATCGTTGGCTGTCCCACCGTGATCCGCTGCAGAACTTCAACGCTTCATTGCGCCTGACAGTTAGCCCCACCGCTCAGGGGGATTCACCGCAACGGCAAAATATTATCACCTGACCAGAAAGCAAAAAACCCCGCCATATGGCGAGGTTCAGAAGTGTGAAAGTGTTACGTGCGTATATTTCCCACTTTGGAAAGATATTACGCCATTTCTATGCAAAAGCAAATTAAATTCGCAGAATGACAATCGTTCAAAGAAAGCACTTTTCCGGGCTCATCCAATTCCCTACTATTAGAGGTGGATAATTATCATACAAGGAAACGTTATGGAAAACGGTTTTAGTATTGCCATGACACCGGTACAGCTCGCCGCCGTTATGGAAAATGAAGCAGCTACAGGGGATTCAGTCAGCAACAGAATATGGGGCGGAGTCGGCTTCCTTGGTAGTGTGCTGGAACTCGCCAGCGCAACGGCGCTTTGTCTTGTACCGGAGCCTACCGGGTTAACGAAAGCCGGATGTATCGTTGTCGGAGCTCACAGCCTTGATGACGTAAGCTCCTCTGCCTACCAGGTTTATAGCGGTAAACAGACTGCATCAATGACTGCCCGCGCTACTGCCGGGATCGCCAGCGAACTGGGTGCTTCTGATGCTAATGCAGAGCAAATCGTAATCGCCGTGGATATGGTCATCCCGTTCACTATTGCAGGCGTGGTGCGCGTTGCATCGGTCAAGATGGGTCAGGTCCAGCTGATAACTCACGAAGCTGTTAAAGGAGTCAAGGGAGGCGGCCATACTATTAAAAAACACATTGGTAAGTCCGGGCCGGAAATGTGGGATAAAATCCAGAGGGGGTACACTAAACCCTCTTACTGGCGCTACCAGTTCGTTCCATGACATAAAGATTGCTGAGAAGGCTCTTAGCAAAGCGATCAAGGCAAACCGGAGTAGGATCAGGGCCTGGGCCAAGAGCACCCCCGTTGATCGTGCTGATGAATATTTAGAGCTCCGCTATACTCACAGCAGCCCTGTTGGCAGCGTAATAACGGTGCAATCAGGTAAATTGGTTGAAACTAATAAAATCGAATTCGTTCTTTCGAAGAAAAAATACATTAACAAGCCTTATTATATTTTAACTGCCTTCCCAATTCTGGGTTAATTTTATGAAAAAATATGAATATATCAGAATGTTCTTTCAGATCTTTTTCGGCCCTGACTGGGGTGACACCTATGAAGAAATTGCTGATTCTTATGTCGACCACCTGGATGGGGAGGATAATAACTTTATTGAGGAAATCGACGATTTTTTAAAGCACTACTCTGATAATGATTCAGCAAATTTAGCCCTTGAAGAACTGTGCGGGGAAAGCATGGCATTTTTACGCCCTACCCCTGTTGAGTTCCTTGCATGACTGTCAGCTTATCTGAAGCAAAAGCGCGACCAGTCAATCTGTGAAGCCCGCTTGATGGCGGGCAATATCGTTACTGGCTTACACTCCTGAACTCCGCGTCAGCGTAGCTCTCTTCAATCTCACACTTCACCACCAGCTTTTCGAAAAATGGCTTCCAGTTCCGGGACCAGGATGATTGCGTCAGATCCGGCAGCAGCAGGGTCACCGCCTGAAATGCCCTGCTCGATGGCATACGCCTGTAACCCCGACCTGAGCAGCGCTCACATTCCCGCTCCACCGGCGCACCCTGCCGTGCTGATTCTGCCAGGTCACGCACCCGGCCCGTGCCGTTACACCTGCAGCGGGCTGTAATCTTCCCCTTTCCATTGCAGTGCTGGCAGCGCTCCTTCACCAGCTCCGTTTCGGTGCGCGGTGGGATCACCTCTTCACCGGAGAGGTTTATGTATCAGGCATACCTCACCACTTCGCGTTCAACCTGCTTAAACCCGGTGCCGCTGCAGTGCTGGCAGGTGCTGGTTGTGGCCGCCGAGCGGGAATATTCTTCAAAGGCCAGCTTCGATAACACCGCCAGACATTTACCCAGCTTTCCACCAGCAGCCCGGATCACCAGCTTCGGCGCGGTGCGGTGCGGTGCGGTGCGCATAACTCAGCAGCTGCTCAATGGTGCGGTAACGGTCATCGTTGCTGACGCCAGTTTTCGCCAGGAACGCTGACATACCGAACCCGGCTTTTGACTGGCAGTAACCTATCGCACCCATCAGATCGGTGCCGGTCAGGCTGTCGGATGAGGTAGCTCGGGAACTGTCCGTGAACGTCTGGCTTTTAGGACTGAAGTATTTCACCGCGGATTCAAGTTTCATGCGCTTTACCTTTGCTGTGACCGGACATCGCAATTATCCCATTTTATGCAATATACATCCACATCCTTGCAATAAATGAAACATAGTCAGCTTCCCGTATGGTCACCAATCAGGTTCAGATACACTCCGTCGCTGTCCGCATTCATGTCCTGATAACGGGGCCAGGCCAGATACCACTTCAGAACGTCCAGCGCCTCGCTACGGGTCACCGGCCTGATGGTTTCCAGTAAGCCGTCAAGGTAATTGCACCGATCCCACAGATGTGTGTCTTCGTGAGGGTAACTGTCAGGGTAGAGCTCCTTATAAGCTGCACTGCGCATCATATACAGCCAGTCCCAGTACTGGATTTCACGTATCACGTCTGACAGGGTGTGAGGCTCAGGCAGCACATCAGTGAATGTGAATTTTTCACTCTTATCATACATATAGTCACAACAGATAAGGTCGCATGGATTTATCCGGAGGACAGCAAATCAGGCAGGGCTATTGGTGTAGCGCTGAACGATCTGGCTTGATCGGTACTGCGTCGACAGATTGGCAATCATCAAGCATGGGTGTTCGTTCATACATCAGCAGTTAAGCGAAATGACGGAACGACGACGACAGCGGTCAGGAAAATGCGGGTTGATTCTAATACTGCATGGCGATCAGCTTTAGCCAGGGCAGGAATAGATGATTTCCGCTTTCACGATCTGAGACATACATGGGCGAGTTGGCTGATTCAGGCCGGAGTGCCATTGTCGGCGCTGCAGGCAATGGGAGGCTGGGAAAGCATTGAAATGGTACAGCGCTACGCTCATCTGGCACCGAACCATTTGACAGAGCACGCCATATTGACGCAATCTTCAGGGCGTCTGTCCCAAATCTGTCCCACATGGAAAATTTGAAGACTGGAGAAAGCAGGTAACTTATTGAATTTAAATGGTACGCCCTACAGGATTCGAACCTGTGACCTACGGCTTAGAAGGCCGGTGCTCTATCCAACTGAGCTAAGGGCGCACTGGGGACTGCGTGGGTCGAATTATACGGTGCGATCGGCCTGAGTCAACGATTTATCGGGCTGGATCGGTCTGTTGCTGCACTATTGAACAGTAACAATCGAAACTGTGCCTGACAGCAGCGCCCGCTTCTGACAAAATAGGCACCAATCCCCGTTTCAACTCAACACAGATGGATCCCCTCTCTGATGGCAGCAAAGATTATTGACGGTAAAACGATTGCGCAGCAGGTGCGACAAGAGGTTGCTGAAAAAGTACAGCAGCGTCTGGCCGCCGGCAAACGTGGCCCAGGACTGGCAGTTGTGCTGGTCGGTGAAAACCCGGCTTCGCAAATTTATGTCGGCAGCAAACGCCGCGCCTGCGAGGAAGTGGGTTTTATCTCCCGCTCTTACGACCTGCCTGCTTCAACCAGTGAGGCAGAGCTGCTGGAACTGATTGACCAGCTGAATAACGACGGTGAAATCGACGGGATCCTGGTTCAGCTGCCGTTACCGGCAGGCATCGACAACGTGAAAGTGCTGGAGCGCATCTCCCCGTCGAAAGACGTTGATGGCTTTCATCCTTATAACGTTGGTCGCCTCTGCCAGCGCGCGCCTAAACTGCGTCCCTGCACTCCGCGCGGCATCGTCACCCTGCTGGAGCGTTATAACATCGATACCTTCGGCCTGAATGCCGTGGTGGTGGGGGCTTCCAACATTGTTGGCCGCCCGATGAGCATGGAGCTGTTGCTGGCTGGCTGCACCACTACTGTGACCCACCGCTTCACCAAAGATCTGCGTCATCACGTTGAGCATGCCGATCTGCTGGTGGTGGCTGTCGGTAAACCGGGCTTTATTCCTGGCGACTGGATCAAGCCAGGCGCTATTGTGGTTGATGTTGGTATCAACCGTCTGGAAAGCGGCAAAGTTGTGGGCGATGTTGATTTCGAAGCGGCTTCAGAGCGTGCTTCTTACATCACTCCGGTTCCCGGCGGCGTTGGCCCGATGACCGTGGCGACGCTGATCCAGAATACCCTGCAGGCTTGCGAAGAATTTCACGATGGAGCGGAAAAATAGTGGCAACATTCTCACTGGGCAAACACCCACACGTTGATCTGTGCGATTTACTCAAGCTGGAAGGCTGGGTGGAAAGCGGCGGCATGGCCAAAGATGTAATCGCTGATGGCCAGGTCAAAGTTGACGGCAAAGTGGAAACCCGCAAACGCTGCAAAATCGTTGACGGCCAGACTGTCGCCTTCGCGGGTAACAGCATCAAAGTTACCGCCTGATCCTCCTGTCAGCCCTGCCCGTCCGGGGGGCTTTTACACCACTACCGTCTCTCCATCCTTCTGCGCCAGTTGATAATGGCGAAGCTCACAGTGCCGCCCAATCTGTTCTGCCAGGCGTGGCGAATGGCTGGTCACCCAAATCTGGCTGTAGCGACTGGCTTCGGCAATCAGCAGCGCCAGTGCAGGAAGCAGATCCGGATGCAGACTGTTCTCGGGTTCATTAATCGCCATAAACGTTGGCGGTCTTGGGCTGAGCAGCGCCACCACCAGGCAGAGAAAACGCAGCGTCCCGTCAGACAGCTCAGCGGCTTCCAGCGGTCTGAGGATCCCTTCACGCTGCATCAGCATCTGAAAACGCCCCCCCTGTGCCTCAACAAAAAACTCACTGCCCGGAAACGCTTCTGCCAGCACTGACTTCAGTAACTCGGTATGACCGCGTTCGCGGATGGTTTCAAAAGCTGCAGCCAGATTATGCCCGTCATGAGTCAACACTGGCGCACGAATCCCCACCTGTGGCGCACGGATCGACGAGCCGGGCCAGACGGCAAACTCATTGTAGAAGCGCCACTTACGGAGGTTTTCGCGCACCTGAGAAACTTCAGGGTAGAGGTGAGGATCGGAAAGCTGAGAAAACACCGACTCTTCTTCATGCAGCGAGGAGGGATAGGCAATCCGCTCTCCACGAATATTGTTAAGAAAAGCCACCTGATTCTGGCGTTCCAGCAGCAGCGATGACGGGCGACGACGATGCCCGCTCAGCCAGACTTTCTCCGTCTTGACCAGCGGATCAAGATTGAACAGGCTGATCAACGGCTCGGGAAAGCCGATTTCCAGCTGATAGTCATAGTCGTCCATCTCCACGCCCAGCACCATGCGTTTACCGTTGCGCCGGGTTTCACCCGGTCTGGCCGCTCCCGCCCACATGGTTTTCTGAATGCCGCCCTCTTCCGCCAGCGCAGAGGAGAGGCGACCGCTGGCAGCCTCATGCATCAGCCGTACAGCTTTATAAAGGTTGGATTTTCCGCAGCCGTTTGGGCCACTGATCACGTTGAGCTGCGATAACTCCAGCGTGACATCACGGATGGAGCGAAAACCGGCCAGAGAGAGTTGCTGAATGGACATCGTCGTCTCCTGCAGAAAGCAGACAGGGACTTTCGCCCCTGTTTTTGATTACCGTTGGATCAGGCTGAGATTACTTGCGACGCCAGCTGGTTCCCTGTGGGCCATCTTCCAGCACGATACCCATCGCCACCAGTTTGTCGCGCGCCAGATCGGCCTGTGCCCAGTTCTTCTCTTTACGGGCATCCAGCCGCATTCTGATTAGCGCTTCAATTTCAGCGACCTCATCATCGTTACCCTGCGCACCGCTCTGCAGGAACCGTTCCGGATCCTGTTCCAGCAGACCAAGCACGGAAGCCAGCTGACGCAGCTTAGCTGCCAGACCATTGGCCGCGCCCCCGTCTTCTGCTTTCAGCCGGTTGACTTCGCGTGCCATATCAAACAACACCGAGTAGGCTTCCGGCGTGTTGAAGTCGTCGTCCATTGCCTCGCGGAAGCGGGTCTCGAAGACCTCGCCGCCTGCCGCTACCACTGCAGCATCAGTGTTGCGCAGCGCAGTATAAAGCCGCTCCAGCGCCGCACGAGCCTGTTTCAGGTTATCCTCGCCATAATTCAGCTGGCTGCGATAATGGCCCGACATCAGGAAGTAACGCACCGTCTCCGCATCGTAGTGCTCCAGCACGTCACGCACGGTAAAGAAGTTATCCAGCGATTTAGACATCTTCTCACGGTCAACCATTACCATCCCGGAGTGCATCCAGTAGTTCACGTAGGGGCCGTCATGCGCACAGGAGGACTGGGCAATTTCATTTTCGTGATGCGGGAACATCAGGTCTGAACCGCCACCGTGGATATCGAAGTGCTCACCCAGCTGCTTGCAGTTCATTGCGGAACATTCAATGTGCCAGCCCGGACGCCCTGCGCCCCACGGTGAAGGCCAGCTTGGCTCATCGGCTTTCGACATTTTCCACAGCACAAAATCCATCGGATTGCGCTTCACGTCCGCTGCGACTTCCACGCGGGCACCGGCCTGCAGCTGCTCCAGATCCTGGCGGGAGAGCAGGCCGTAATCCGGATCGCTCGCAACTGAAAACATCACGTCGCCATTGCTGGCTACATAGGCATGGTCGCGGTTAATCAGTTTTTCAACCAGTTCGATAATCTCAGAGATATGGCGTGTGGCACGCGGCTCCAGATCCGGTGGCAGGATGTTCAGCGCAGCAAAATCAGCATGCATCTCGCCAATCATCCGGTTAGTCAGTGCTTCCACCGTTTCACCGTTTTCATTGGCTCGTTTGATGATTTTGTCATCAATATCCGTAATATTCCGCACGTATTTCAGCGAATATCCCAGGTATCGCAGATAGCGGGCCACCACGTCGAAGGCCACGAACGTTCTGCCATGACCAATATGACACAGGTCGTAAACGGTAATGCCGCACACGTACATACCGATTTGCCCGGCATGAATAGGTTTAAATTCCTCTTTTTGACGACTCAGGGTGTTGAAAATCTTAAGCATTGAGACATTCCGTTTTTTAGCGTGTGCGGGGGATTACCAGTGAAACTCTTATTCTGACGTATTGTTAACGTAAGCGCCACGCAAAGCAAGGTTATGCAGGTCTGTGTTTATGCGGCAGTGCTGACTCGTCATCACATTTTGTGATATAAGAACGGTCTGTCAAAAGCGTGCTGACGCCTGCGGGCTGACAGCACCGGCTTACCGTTAACCACTTCAACCTTTACAGGATGAGAATATGGTCACTTTCCAGACTAATCATGGCGATATCGTTATCAAAACCTTCGATGACAAAGCGCCGGCAACCGTTAAAAACTTCCTGGATTACTGCCGTGAAGGTTTTTACGACAACACCATTTTCCACCGTGTTATCAACGGCTTTATGATCCAGGGCGGCGGTTTTGAACCTGGCATGCTGCAGAAAGGCACCAAAGACGAAATCCGTAACGAAGCCAACAACGGCCTGAAGAACACCAAAGGTACGCTGGCAATGGCCCGTACTCAGGCCCCTCACTCGGCGACTGCGCAGTTCTTTATCAACGTAGCTGACAACGACTTCCTGAACTTCCGCGACGAAAGCCTGCAGGGCTGGGGTTACTGCGTGTTTGCTGAAGTGGTCGAAGGCATGGATGTGGTTGAGAAAATCAAAGCCGTCTCTACCGGTCGCAGCGGTATGCACCAGGACGTACCGAAAGATGACGTTGTGATCCAGAAAGTCACCGTCAGCGAATAATGCCTCACACGCTGTTTATCGCAGATTTACATCTGTGCGAAGAAGAACCGGCAATCACTGCCGGTTTTCTTGCTTTTTTAAGACGTGATGCACGCCAGGCCGAAGCGTTATATATCCTGGGTGACCTGTTTGAAGCCTGGATTGGCGATGATGACCCGGTGCTCCTGCACGCTGAAATTGCCGCAGAACTGCTGGCCCTAACCCGTTCGGGTATCCCCTGCTATTTTATCCACGGCAACCGTGATTTTCTGGTTGGCAAGCGCTTTGCCCGTGCCAGCGGCATGGCTCTGCTGCCGGAAGAGAAAGTGCTGGAGCTGTACGGAAAACGCCTCCTTATTATGCATGGCGATACGCTATGTACGGATGATGAAGGTTATCAGCGCTTCCGTCGCAAAGTGCATCAACCCTGGTTGCAAACGTTGTTTCTCGCCCTGCCGCTGTTTATCCGCAAACGTATAGCAGCAAATATGCGTGCGGGCAGCAAGCAGGCCAACAGCAGCAAAGATATCGCCATCATGGACGTCAACGCTGATGCCGTGAACCAGACGATGTCGCGCCATCATGTTCACTGCCTGATCCATGGTCACACTCACCGTCCTGCCGTCCATCAACTGACCGTTGAGGGCAAACCCGCAGAACGTCTGGTTCTGGGAGCCTGGCATACTGAAGGCTCGATGATCCGGGTGAGTGACAGCGAAACTGCGCTCATTTTCTTTCCGTTCAGCGGCTAAAAAAAGTGCCGCTTAGCTCCTGCTGACGCCCACGCAACCGTTTTCCTCACCGTGGAGTCATGGTATTCTCTCTGCCCTTCCCATCTGACTGCCCAACCGGCCTTCAGATGACGTTTGTACAATCACAGGAGTCAGACCCGCATGTCATCCAACGCCGCACCGGCCCGCATTGCTATTGTTATGGGTTCCAAAAGTGACTGGGCAACCATGCAATTTTCCGCGGAGATCCTCACCAGCCTGGCCGTTCCTTTCCATTGCGAAGTGGTTTCAGCGCACCGCACGCCGGACAAACTGTTCAGCTTTGCCGAACAGGCCGCGGAGAACGGTTTTCAGGTGATCATTGCGGGTGCAGGCGGAGCGGCTCATCTTCCGGGTATGCTGGCGGCCAAAACGCTGGTGCCGGTACTGGGTGTGCCGGTGCAGAGCGCAGCGCTGAGCGGCGTCGACAGCCTCTACTCCATCGTGCAGATGCCGCGCGGTATTCCTGTCGGAACGCTGGCGATTGGCAAAGCGGGTGCTGCTAATGCGGCGCTGCTGGCAGCCCAGATTCTGGCGCTGCACGATGCGGATCTGGCTTCACGGCTCACCAACTGGCGTCAGACTCAGACCGATGAAGTGCTGAACAACCCGGACCCGCGGGAGGAAGCATGAAGCCAGTTTGCGTATTAGGAAACGGTCAGCTGGGCCGTATGCTGCGCCAGGCCGGTGAGCCGCTGGGCATCGCGGTTTACCCTGTTGGGCTGGATGCCGAGCCGGAAGCGCTGCCGATCCATCAGAGCGTGATTACCGCAGAAATCGAGCGCTGGCCGGAAACGGCACTGACGCGCGAGCTGGCTGACCACACTGCATTTGTTAACCGCGATATTTTCCCTCGCCTGGCTGATCGACTGACGCAGAAGCAGTTACTGGATCAGTTGGGTCTGGCTACCGCACCCTGGCAGTTGCTGGCAGATGCCAGCGAATGGCCGCAGGTGTTTGCCTCGCTGGGTGAACTCGCCATCGTTAAGCGCCGCACTGGTGGCTATGATGGCCGTGGTCAGTGGCGCCTTCGCGACGGTGAGACTGATGCGCTTCCAGCCGACTGCTATGGCGAATGTATCGTCGAGCAGGGGATCAACTTCTCTGGCGAAGTGTCGCTGGTAGGAGCCCGTGGGCACGATGGCAACACCGTGTTTTACCCGCTGACCCATAACCTGCATCAGGACGGCATTCTGCGCACCAGCGTGGCACTGCCAGAGCCGGATGCGACCCGCCAGCAGCAGGCTGAGTCAATGTTGTCTGCCATCATGAACGAACTTAACTATGTCGGCGTGATGGCGATGGAGTGCTTTGTGGTGCCGGAAGGCCTGCTGATCAATGAGCTGGCCCCGCGCGTGCACAACAGCGGACACTGGACGCAAAACGGTGCCTCGATCAGTCAGTTCGAGCTGCATCTGCGTGCCATTCTGGACCTGCCGCTGCCGAAGCCGGTGGTCAGCACCCCTTCCGTAATGGTCAACCTGATCGGCACTGCGGTAAACACAGCCTGGCTGAACGAATCGCTGGTTCATCTGCACTGGTATGAGAAAGAAGTCCGCCCTGGCCGCAAAGTTGGCCACCTGAACCTGTCTGATGTCAGCGCCGGCTCGCTGCAACAGGCGCTGAACGCGCTGGTCCCTCAACTTCCTGAAGAGTACGCCAGCGGAATTGCCTGGGCAGTAGAGCGACTCAGCTAAGAAATGTGCTGTTCTGCACAATCCCGGCAGTGATCGATAAATAACCCGGGTAAATGCTAATCAGAAGAGGCAAGCTAATTTGCCTCTTTTTTGTTATCTGAACACTCCCTCTCCCCCGCTACGCCTCGCCTGAGTATCCGGTCGGTCAAAAAGGACAGTGCTTAACTGTACTTAAGTATGGCTTTTTTTCACCCCTAAAATTTCGTATTGTATGACCCAGCAGTTAAAACAAATAAAAAGTAATTTCAGTTAGTTAGTTAGTTATTTTTTGCCAACACCAAGGGAACCATTGCTATCAGTTCATGCATTTTAAATATTAGTTTTCCTTACAACTAAATTTAGCCTGATACGCTTTGGTTCACCTTACCTCTCCTGTCCGTTGCTTCACCTTCTCTCACCCACTCCCGTACCGTTAACGTGGCTGGAAAATTAAAGATATGTTAACATTGCTCAACTACGGAGGATTTACTTTCCCAGGGAGACAGTGATATGACGAAACTATTTTTTGGTAACCCGGCCATTAATTCATCTATTCAGGATTATCTGGAAAGAAAACTCAGCCAGTACAACAACATCAAGTATGCCTATGCCATCATGAGCAAACGGAACCCGGCAGACTTTTCGATTATCTCCAATCGCAAAGAGTGGTTCGAAGTTTATACCAAAAATAATTTTCAGTTTATCGACCCGGTTTTAATCACAGCGCTTTACCGTATCACCCCATTCTCCTGGGATGAAAACATCATGTTGAATAAAGGTGTTAAGGTTCCCAAGCTGTTTGATATGGCGAAGAACCACAACATCGTTAACGGCTATACCTTTGTCCTTCACGATCACAATAATAATCTCGTCGTGCTCTCTATTATGCTGGATAAGCATTGTGACGATAATACTGAAGAGCTGATCAAAGATAATAAACACAAAATTCAGATGTTGTTGATCAAGACCCATGAAAAGCTGACCTTGCTTTATCAGGAGCTGGCCAGTAAAAAAGATTTTGATCAAATGAACAACCGGGAAATTTTCTCAAAAAGGGAAAATGAGATCATCTACTGGGCCAGCGTCGGTAAATCCTATCAGGAGATTGCCCTGATCCTGGGCATCAAACTCACTACCGTGAAATATCACATCGGCAACGCCGTCAAAAAGCTGGGCGTTACCAATGCAAAACACGCGATCAGGCTGGGAATTGAGCTACAACTTATCAGGCCCGTTCTTTCTGACGGGGAATGACAGCGGCCAGCCATCCAGTTGACACTCCAGTTCGGGTGCCTTTGCGTGCACATTATCAATCAGCCGTTGCTGGTTCGGTTTATCCACTGGCATATAAATCAGATAGATATTCTGCTGCTTCTCAGAGAATCCCTGCTCAATCACCGAGATCTCCCAGCCTGATTTTTTGAAAATCAGGTACATTGGGTGGCTGACAATGGCATAAATCCCTTCGTACTGATTATGTCTGGCGTAGTTAATCATCGACAGGAACAGCAGCGCACTGATGGGCTGCTGACGAAGCTCCAGCGCCTGAACCCGATTTTTATCTATAAATAGCCGACTCGCCTCAACATAATTGCCTTCAGGCAAATCGATATTTTTAAACCAGGATTTAAATGTCCCCGTGATCATATTGGGGTATTTAATTTCAATAAAACGCAGACTGCATATACAAACATTATTATACACGCCGAAGATATAAGTGGTCTGTTGATTATCATACTCATCAGACTCCATATTATTCTCGCTGCTCACCATCCAGTTGAGTCTGTCCTTGAAGACTTCTTTTCTCAGAGTAAACAACTCCCTGCTTCTGACTTCCGAAAGGAGCGGGTAACTGACATCAAGCAAATCCAACATTGTTATTATTCCCTGATTTTAATATACACATCCCCATCCTCTCCTTTTCGTAATAAGTAACGCCTTCGGTGCACCCAAAAGTTTCCTGGCGGAACGGTTTTCGAAGGCTGATTAAGAAAAGGACGATAATGACTGAGGCCGGTCTCTACCGGCCTCTATATTACTCGGCGTTATAGCTTCTGAACAGGGCTTTACCTCTGAGAAGCCGGATGCCCAGCCAGCCACCGCATACCGACAGCAGCAACGCTCCGGTTAACGGCAACGCCATCCACAGCAGGAAATCTGGCTCCCACGGGAAGTCAAACACCTTGCGCTGCAGACCCCACAGCGCGGCTTCAGCCCCGATGGCGGCGGCAATGCCGGAAACGGCCCCCAGCAGCGCAAACTCGCACCACAACGTCCCACGCAGCAGCTTTTTACTGGCTCCCAGCGTGCGGTACACCACCAGTTCCTGCCTGCGCTGGCGCATGCCGACCTGTACCTGTGCCAGCAGCAATAACACGCCACACGCCGTTACCAGCACCACCATAATCTCAAGCGCCTGGC
Organism: Erwinia sp. 009765445; assembly: GCF_058137865.1. Classification (NCBI taxonomy): domain Bacteria; kingdom Pseudomonadati; phylum Pseudomonadota; class Gammaproteobacteria; order Enterobacterales; family Erwiniaceae; genus Erwinia; species Erwinia sp. 009765445. The sequence continues at coordinate 77,321 of NZ_JBYUWC010000006.1, read as the reverse complement.
TGACCTGCGCCAGCACCTGGCCGATCTGCCGCAGAATGCTGCCGATATCCAGCAGGCTTAGCGTCGGGAACTCCCGGTTCAGCTGAGCCAGCAGCGCATTGTTGTTATCCAGCCGGAAGCTGGTAAGCCAGGTCTGTGGCTGATCGTCCAGCGCGCCAGGCGGGAAGATAAAGAAGAAGTTCGGTTTCAGGCTCTCCCAGTCCACTTTGCGGAAGCTGGTGATTTTTGCCGAAAACTCCTGAGTGTCGCCAGTAAAAGTCAGCGTATCGCCCAGCTTCACCCCCAGTCGCCCCGCCAGAGCCTCCTCCATGGAAACTTCGCCCTTCTTCGGCGGCCAGCTTCCTGCAGTGAGTGGGTTATGATCCGGCAATTGTTCCAGCCAGGTCAGATTAAGTTCGCGGTTGAGCGAATTATCCAGCGAGGGATCGGCCGGTTTATTATCGATTCCGGTCAACCGCACTCTGGCTATCGGATAGAAAGTCTGCGGTTCGACCTGATGCTGTTGCAGGAAGTTTTTCACCTGCGGCACCTGATCCTGAGTCAGGTTAAGCAGGAAGTAGTTCGGGCTTCCCGGAGGAAGTTGCTGTTGCCAGCGATCCAGCAGATCGCCGCGCATCACCAGCAGCAGCGCCAGCAGCATAAAGGAGAGCGAGAAAGCCGCCAGCTGGCTTAGCGTGGTCCACGACTGGCGCAGCAGCCGGTTGACCGCCAGCCGGAAAGCCAGACTGCGTACGGTCAGACGACGCAACATCATCAGCGCCAGCCAGCCAATGCCGCCCAGTAACAGCGAAAGCAGCACAATGCCGCCGATCAGCGCCCAGAGCAGCTTGCTGCCGCCCACCAGCAGCGCCAGCAGCGCCAGCAGGATCACCAACACCAGCGCCATCGCCGGAAGGTAATATTTCAGCGGCCATATGTTCGCCACGGCATCCCGTCGCAGAACCCGCAGCGGCTGGGTCGCCAGCAGCAGGCGATAAGGTCTGAGTCCCACCAGCAGCGAGATAATAAACAGCGAGCCTACCGCCCACAGCCACGGCCAGGCGCTGGCAGCAGGCAGTTCACCAGGCAGCACCGGCTTCAACATTCTCAGCAGCAGTACCTCAAAGCCCATGCCAATAATGCTGCCACACACCGCTGCCAACAACAGCACTGCCAGCCAATGCCCGACAATCAGTTTGCGCAGAGCAGCACGGTTAGCGCCCAGCGTTTTTAGCACCGCCACCAGATCGTAACGACTGCTGCAATAGTGGCTCATCGCCACCGCCACCGCAGCAATCGCCAGCATCAACGTCAGCAGCGCGGAGAGCAGCAAGAACTGCTGAGCACGCTGCATCGATTTGCCGAGCGCATCTTCAGAGTTTTCCACGCTGATCCAGCGCTGATCCGGTTTGATATGGGACCCGATATAGCTGTCATAGCGTGCGAGCTGCTCTGGCGTCCCGGCAAATTTATAGCGCCAGGTCACGCGGCTGCCGGGCTGAATTGCGCCGGTTTTCTGCACGTCGGTCAGGTTCATCAGTAGCCGGGGTGCAGTCTGGAAAGGGTTAAAGCCGGAATCCGGCTCCTGAATCACCTCACCAGCAGTGCGAAGCGTGGTATCGCCCACATCCAGATTGCTGCCAGCTTTCAGATTGAGTAATGCCAGCAGGCGTGGCGCGGCCAGTACCGTTCCGGCTGCCGGTTTCAGCCCTGCTGGTTCGGTCGCCAGCGTGCCAAACATCGGATAGAGGTCATCCACCGCCTTCACCGAGGCCAGCTGCGGTGTCTCTCCGGCAAAGGTCATGGTCATAAACGTCAGCTGGCGGCCGACCTGTAATCCGTCGCGGCGGGCTTCATCCAGCCACTCCTGCGGTACCTCGCGCGAGCTTTGCAGCGTTCTGTCGCCCGCCATAAAGTCACGACTCTGTTGGGTCAGCCCCTTTTCCATTCTGTCGCTGAGCGAGCCCAGCGCCAGCACGCAGGCCACCGCCAGGGTCAGCGCCAGCCAGACAATCAGCAGCGAGGGAGATTTCCACTCCCGCCAGAACCAGCGCCAGATCATGCTTCCTCCCACAACTTACCGTCGCGCATCCGCAGACGGCGGTCGCAGCGGGCTGCCAGCTGCTCGTCATGAGTAACCAGAATCAGCGTGGTGGCAAAATCACGGTTCAGGGAGAATAGCAGGTCGGCAATGCGCTCGCCGGTGTTTCGGTCAAGATTGCCGGTTGGCTCATCGGCAAAAAGCAGCGCCGGGCGGCCATTAAACGCCCTTGCCAGCGCCACGCGCTGCTGCTCACCGCCGGATAGCTGGGAGGGTAAATGGGTCAGACGTTCTGCCAGACCAAGCTGTGCCAGCAGGGTGCGGGCCTGTTCACGACTCTGGCGATCGCTCTCGCCCCGCAGCAGCGCAGGTAGCTGGACATTCTCGATAGCATTAAGGGTGGGGACCAGCATAAAAGACTGGAAGACAAAACCAACGCTCTTTGCCCGCAGCTCTGCCCTTTGCTCTTCATTCAACTGGTGTAACGGAGAGCCGAGCATAAACACTTCCCCGTCGCTGCCGTCATCCAGACCTGCCAGTATCCCCAACAGCGTCGACTTACCGGAACCCGACTCGCCGATCAGGGCGATGGTTTCGGCCGGTTTGACAACCAGCTCAACTCCGGTAAGGATGGAAAGCTGATGCTCCCCCTGACCGACGGACTTACTAAGACGATGAACTTCAAGAATGTTTTCCGCTGGCATTACCCTGTCCTGTTATTATTGGCGCTGATGACGCTCCGCGCGACGGCGGCAGATACCCTGCTGGTGCTCGGCGACAGCCTGAGCGCCGGTTACCGGATGTCCGCCACCGCAGCGTGGCCTGCGTTACTCAATGATAAATGGCAGAAAACCCCCGCCATTATCAACGGTAGCATAAGCGGAGATACCGCGACGCAGGGACTGGCTCGCCTGCCCGCGTTGCTGAAGCAGCATCAACCGCGCTGGGTACTGATTGAACTGGGGGGTAATGACGGTTTACGCGGCTTCCCACCGCAGAATATCGAGCAGGATCTCAGTAAAATCATTACCCAGGTGAAAGCTGCGAACGCTCAGCCGCTGCTGATGCAAATCCGTCTGCCAGCCAACTATGGCCGCCGTTATACTGAATCTTTCAGCGGGATTTACCCCAGACTGGCAAAAGAGTTTTCTGTCCCGCTGGTGCCTTTTTTCATGGAACAGGTTTACCTCAAACCCGAGTGGATGCAACAGGATGGGATCCATCCCAATCCCGATGCTCAGCCGTTTATTGCCGGACTGATGGCCAAAGCGCTGGCCCCATTAGTTAAGCATGAGTGACCGGATTTGAAGACCTTTGACAGGTAAAGTTATGCAAAAAACAGTAGTAATTACCGGATGTTCCAGTGGTATTGGTCTGGTTGCCGCCAACGATTTGCTGCGTCGCGGCTACCGTATTTTCGCCGCGTGCCGCAAACAGGAAGACGTTCAACGCATGGGCGGACTCGGCTTTACCGGCATTGAGCTGGATCTTAACGATCGTGACAGCGTGGCCCGTGCAGCGGCTGAGATCCTTGAATTATGTGATAACCGCCTGTTCGCCTTGTTTAACAACGGTGGCTATGGCGTTTACGGCCCACTGGAATCAATCAGCCGGGAACAGATGGAACAGCAGTTTGCCACCAACGTATTCGGCACCCACCAGCTGACCACGTTACTCCTGCCTGCGCTGCGGGCCAGCGGCGATGCGCGGGTTGTGAATACCAGCTCGGTACTGGGGCTGATCTCCACACCGGGCCGGGGCATTTACGCCGCCAGCAAATATGCTCTGGAGGCATGGTCAGACGCATTACGCATGGAATTGCATGGCAGTGGCATTCGCGTCAGCCTGATCGAGCCAGGCCCGATCAAGACCCGTTTCACCGACAACGTCAATCAGGCGCAGCAGGATAAACCGGTAAAAAATCCCGGCATCGCTGCCCGTTTTACCCTGCCACCGGAAGCCATTTTGCCTAAACTTCATCATGCGCTGGAGAGTAAAAGGCCACGCCTGCGTTACCCCGTGACTCTGGTCGCCCATACGATGGGGCTGTTGCGACGTTTACTTCCGGGCTGGATACTGGATCGCATTTTGCGAGGTAAATAAACGGATAACGGTAATAAACCTTGAAGCACGGGCTGCTGCCCCAATAGAGTAAGAAACCCTGTAAAAGAGACGAATTCATGTCACCACAAGCTGCCATCATTAGTATTAACGAAACCAACCTGCAACAGACGCTCGAGCAGTCGATGCAGATCCCGGTCCTGTTCTATTTCTGGTCTGGTCGCAGCCAGCACTGTCAGGAGCTGACCCCGGTGCTGGAGCGTCTGGCACAGGAGTACGCCGGTCAGTTTATTCTGGCTGAGCTGGATTGTGATGCTGAACCGGCCGTGGCCCAGCAGTTTGGCCTGCGTTCCATCCCGACCGTGTATCTGTTCCAGAACGGCCAGCCGGTCGACGGCTTCCAGGGCCCGCAGCCGGAAGATGCGATCCGCGCGCTGCTGCACAAGGTGCTGCCAAAAGAAGAAGAGCTGAAAGCTCAGCAGGCTATGCAACTGGTGGAAGAAGGCAAAGTACTGGAAGCGCTGCCGCTGCTGAAAGAGGCCTGGCAGTTGAGCAACCAGAACAGCGAGATGGGCTTCCTGCTGGCTGAAGCGCTGATCAACCTCAACCGCAGCGATGAAGCGCAGGCGGTGCTGGACGTGGTGCCGCTGCAGGATAAGGATACACGCTATCAGGGGCTGATTGCGCAGATCGACCTGCTGAAGCAGGCGGCCGATACGCCGGAAATTCAGCAGTTGCAGCAGCAGATTGAAGCGGACCCAACCAATGCAGAGCTGGCGACCAAGCTGGCCCTGCAACTGCATCAGGTTGGCCGTAATGAAGAAGCGCTGGAACTGCTGTTCGGCTATCTGAAGAAAGATTTGAGTGCAGCGGACGGCCAGGTGCGTAAAATGCTGCAGGAGATCCTGGCCGCGCTGGGAACCGGCGATGCGCTGGCGGCGAAATACCGCCGTCAGCTCTACTCTTTGCTCTACTGATTTCAAAGAGTTATCTGATCCGCTTAACATTCGTGTTGCAGTACGCGGCTGCAACACGAACACTACAGCGGATGGCTGAATGACTCAGCCCAAAAACAACAATCCGGAGGTTATATGCTGACTGTTATTCCTGTCATTATCGTTCTGGCGCTGATCGTCGTCTGGTCCGGCATCAAAATTGTCCCTCAGGGTTATCAGTGGACGGTTGAGCGCTTTGGCCGCTATACCAAAACCCTGCAGCCTGGCCTTAATCTGCTGGTGCCGTTTATGGATCGTGTGGGTCGCAAGATCAGCATGATGGAACAGGTACTGGACATCCCCTCGCAGGAGATCATCTCCAAAGACAACGCCAGCGTCACCATTGATGCGGTGTGCTTTATCCAGGCCGTTGATCCTGCCCGTGCAGCCTATGAAGTCAGCAACCTGGAACTGGCGATTATCAATCTGACCATGACCAATATGCGTACCGTGCTTGGCTCGATGGAGCTGGATGAGATGCTGTCGCAGCGTGACAATATCAATACCCGGCTGCTGCGTATTGTGGATGAGGCAACCAACCCCTGGGGGATTAAAATCACCCGAATCGAGATCCGCGACGTGCGCCCACCGGCCGAGCTGATTGCATCGATGAACGCACAGATGAAGGCGGAGCGGACCAAACGCGCCGATATTCTGGAAGCGGAAGGGGTACGTCAGGCCGCTATCCTGCGTGCCGAAGGGGAAAAGCAGTCTCAGATCCTGAAAGCCGAAGGGGAAAGACAGTCAGCATTCTTACAGGCGGAAGCGCGTGAACGTAGCGCGGAAGCAGAAGCCGCGGCGACCAAAATGGTGTCAGAAGCCATCGCTGCCGGTGATATCCAGGCCATTAACTACTTTGTGGCGCAGAAATACACCGATGCCCTCCAGAAAATTGGCACCGCCAATAACAGCAAAATGGTGATGATGCCGCTGGATGCCACCAGCCTGATGGGCTCCATCGCCGGGATCTCCGAACTGCTGAGCGAAACCAAAAAAGACCGGGGTGCCTGATGGTCGCCGAACTGATCGCAAACCCCTGGTGGTTATGGCTGACGATCGGGGGCGTATTATTGGCGGCAGAAATGCTGGGCACCAGCGGTTATCTGTTGTGGAGCGGCGTGGCCGCGCTGCTGGTCAGCCTGCTGGTGTGGCTGGTGCCGCTGTCGTGGGAATGGCAGTGCATCAGTTTTGCGGTGCTGACGGTGCTCTCCGCGCTGGGCTGGTACCGCTGGCTGAAAGGCCGCGATCGCAGCGAACCGCCCTCCTCACTTAACCAGCGCGGCAATCAGATGATTGGCCGCAAGTTGACGCTGGATGAAGCGCTGGTGGACGGCATTGGTCACGTCAGAATTGGCGACAGCAGCTGGCGTGTGCAGGCTACGGATGATTTCCCGGCTGGCACGCACGTCACAGTGGTGGCCGTTGAAGGAATTACCCTGCGGATTATCAGGCTTGCAGATAATCCTGCCAGCGTCTGACCAGATAGTTGTGCTCATTCATCACTGAGTTCCATACGCCGATGTGGCTCATCCGCTGTTCGTAACTGCCGCCATCACGGATCTCCCCTTTGCAATCAGGGGGTTTCCGGCGGCATCCGGCAACACTTCGCTGGTCGGTTTTCCGCCGTACCAGACATCCCACTCGGCAGTCGAAAGATGTGCCCGCGTTCTCTCCGGATTGGAGATGTAGTATCCCTGACGGGCCATAATCGCGCCCGGCCAGCCGCCGCATCGTCCTGCAACGCGGCCCTACCGGCAAAAGCCGGATGCAACAGCCAGCCTCAGCTCTCCTCTTCGCGGCTTAAAGCTGGCGGTAAGCAATCGGCGTGACAGGCAAAACTGTCGGCGTTATGGGTCAATGGCAGCATGCTGATCCGCCCGGCAGGCTGGAGCTGATTGCTGACCGGCATATCAGCCCGACGATGCTGGTACAGCTCGAAGACGATCTGCATCTGCACTGCCTGGAGCCTGCCGGTAACCGCACGATGATGGAGATCCTGCGCCAGAGTCAGTCGCCACTGATTGTTAAGCGAATTTTTTATGAGATGCTGGCAATCCCGCTGGACGCGGCCATCGTCGATGAACACAAACTGGTGTATGACATGCTGCTGAAGGGGAGCTGGCCGCTCTGGGGCTGCGGAAGCATCTTGAACGTTCCCAGGTCCGGACGCTGCAAAAACTTAAAGTGCTGTCAGTGTTGCCGGTGCCGGGTCTGCCGCCTTGGCTGGTGCGCCTGAGCTGATTCAGGCACTGTTTTTGGTGTGGCAGCATCCCGCCAGATTATTGATAATCGGGCAGTCGGCGCTGTCATCGCCAGGGCAGCTTTCGGCCAGCGTCAGCAGGCGTTCACGCATCAGCGACAGCTCACGGATATGCGATTCAATCTCGGCCATTTTAGCCAGCGTCCGCGCTTTGACATCTGCACTGTGGCGTTGAGGATTATTGAACAGCGACACCATTTCCCGACACTCCTCCAGATTGAAACCAACCTGCCGCGCCTGGCGCAATAAAGTCAGTTCTTCGAGGTGTCTGGCCGTGTAGCTGCGGTAGCCGTTTTCACTGCGTAACGGGGCGGTGACCAGCCCTTTCTCCTCGTAAAAACGGATCGCTTTGCTGGTCAGCCCGGTTTTACGGGCCACATCGCTGATATTCATGCTGTCTCCTTGACCTTCCCCTTGATGGAGGGTTTAACCTTCATAACTACTGCAAAAGGCCCCTGGGGTCAAACCGCAATATCAGGAGTTAATACCATGTCACAGACTACATTACTGGCGTTGGAAGGTTTGTCCTGCGGCCACTGCGTTAAACGGGTGAAAGAGACGCTGGAGCAACGCGCCGATGTGGATCAGGCTGAAGTGACAATCACCGAAGCGCGCATCAGCGGCACTGCTGGCGCAGATGAACTGATCGCCGCAGTTGAACAAGCAGGCTACCACGCCACGCTGGCACAGGGTGCTGCTCACCCAAAGCCTGATCCGCTGACAGTATCAGAAACCCAGCCGGAAGCGCTGACAGCGGAACCTACTCAGCTTCCGGCACAGGATACAGAAAGTTTCCACCTGCTGATTGACGGCATGAGCTGCGCCAGCTGTGTCAGCCGGGTTCAGACCGCCCTGCAGAAAGTGCCGGGTGTCAGCCAGGCCCGCGTCAATCTTGCAGAACGCAGTGCGCTGGTACTGGGTGAAGCAGCACCGGATGCGCTGATCCAGGCAGTATCGGATGCCGGTTACGGTGCGGAAATTTTCGAAGACGATAACGAGCGCCGTGAGAAACAGCAGCAAACAGCAGATCAGGCGATGCGCCGCTTCCGCTGGCAGGCTTTAATGGCGCTGACGCTGGGCATTCCGCTGATGATCTGGGGAACGATCGGCGACAACATGATGCTCACTGACAGCAACCGTAGCGGCTGGCTGACGGCTGGCGTCCTGACTCTGCTGGTGATGATCGTTGCGGGTGGCCATTTTTACCGTAGTGCATGGCGCAGCCTGCTGAAAGGTACGGCAACCATGGATACGCTGGTCGCACTGGGGACCGCTGCGGCCTGGCTCTATTCAATCACCGTGAATGTATGGCCTGATGCCTTCCCACATGAGGCCCGCCATCTTTATTACGAAGCCAGCGCGATGATTATCGGGCTGATTAACCTCGGCCATATGCTGGAGAAGCGGGCACGCCAGCGCTCCTCGCAGGCACTGGAGCGGCTGCTGGATTTGACGCCGCCCACCGCACGAGTGGTCACAGAAGCCGGAGAGAAAATTGTCGATTTAAGAGAGGTGCAGCCGGGCATGACGCTGCGCCTGACCACCGGCGATCGCGTGCCGGTGGATGGCATCATTGCTCAGGGCGAGGCCTGGCTGGATGAGGCGATGCTGACCGGCGAGGCGCTGCCACAGGAGAAAGACGAAGGGGATAAAGTGCATGCTGGTACGGTGATGCAGGATGGCAGCGTACTGTTTACCGCCAGCGCAGTGGGTAAAAACACCACGCTGTCGCGCATTATCAATCTGGTTCGCCAGGCACAAAGCAGCAAGCCGGAAATCGGCCAGCTGGCAGACCGCATTTCAGCGGTATTCGTGCCTGCGGTGGTGGCTGTCGCCGTGCTCAGTGCTGCAATCTGGTATTTCGTCGGTCCTGCTCCGCAAATCGTTTACACTTTGGTTATCGCTACCACCGTGCTGATTATCGCCTGCCCTTGTGCGCTGGGGCTGGCAACGCCCATGTCGATTATTGCCGGTGTTGGTCGGGCTGCGGAGTTCGGCGTACTGGTTCGCGATGCCGATGCCCTGCAGCGTGCCAGTACCCTTTCCACACTGGTGTTCGACAAAACTGGTACGCTGACCGAAGGCAAACCCCGCGTAGTAGAAATTGCCCTGTTCAACGGGGCCAGTGAAGAGCAGGTGCTCAGACTGGCAGCCGCGCTGGAACAAGGTTCACAGCATCCGCTGGCCCATGCCATCCTTGAGCGTGCCGGTACGCTGAGTCTTCCTGGCATTGAGCAATTTCGTACAATACGCGGACTGGGCGTCAGCGGTAATGTAGACGGCATGACGGTGTGGCTGGGCAACAGCACGTTGCTGGCACAGCAAAATATCGCCACCGCTGAAGCTGATGCCCAGATAGCCGCGCAGTCCGCGAAAGGCATCACGCCTGTGTTGCTCGCCGCCAACAGTAAAATTCAGGCGATTTTTTCAGTGCGCGATCCGCTGCGGGCTGAGAGCATACAGACGCTGAAGCGGCTGCGGAAACGCGGCTATCAGTTGGTGATGCTGACCGGCGACAACGAGATCACTGCCAGAGCCATTGCGGATGAAGCAGGGCTGGATAAGGTGATAGCCGGTGTTCTGCCGGAAGGCAAAGCGGACGCCATCCGTAGCCTGCAACAGCAGGGTCAGCAGGTGGCGATGATTGGCGATGGCATTAATGATGCTCCGGCACTGGCCCAGGGCGATGTGGGGATTGCAATGGGAAGCGGCAGCGATGTGGCGATTGAAACCGCGGGTATCACGCTGATGCGACACGATCTGACAGCGCTGGCCGACGGGCTGGCTATTGCTCAAGCCACACTGCGTAATATGAAGCAGAACCTGCTGGGCGCGTTTGTTTACAACGCCTGTGGCATCCCGATTGCGGCTGGTGTGCTCTATCCGCTGACCGGAACATTACTCAGTCCGGTGGTCGCCGGTGCCGCCATGGCGCTCTCATCAATCACCGTAGTGAGCAACGCCAACCGGCTGATCCGGTATCAGCCTCCCGCCAGCGAGTAAGCCTTGCCTGGCCCAGGCGTAAGGCCCGTTTTTCCCTGTTCCTCAGCAACTTAAAGCGTTAGCATGGGGCGATAACAGATAAGGCGGTGCTTATGGGAAAACTAATGCATAAGGTGGCGTCCCTGTGGCGAAAATTTTCGCCGGCACGCTATGCCTATCCGGCACAGGACGTCACGCTCGGTCACAGCCAGCTGCATCTGGTCGGCAGCATTCATATGGGTACGCAGACGATGATGCCGCTGCCTGCCGCTCTGCAGTCGCAGCTGGATCGTGCGGATGCGCTGATTGTTGAAGCAGATATTACTTCAGGTGCTTCTCCGTTCAGTGAAAGTGAGGTCTGCGCACCGCTGGCGGAACGGTTGTCTGCGGAGCAAATGACCCGTCTGCATCGCCTGTGTGAAGAAGTGGCGGTGGACAGCGAGGTCATTGATATGCTGCCTGCCTGGCAGGTGGCGCTGATGCTACAGGCGCAGCAGGCACAGCGGCTGGGACTGCGCGCGGATTACGGTATCGATTTTCAGCTGCTGAAAGCCGCCCGGGCGCAGCAGAAAGAGGTGATTGAGCTGGAAGGGCCGGAAACTCAACTGGCCTTACTGAGAGCGCTGCCGGATAACGGCATCACGCTGCTGGAAGATACCTTAACTCACTGGCATACCAACGCGCGGCTGTTGCAGACCATGGTCAGTTGGTGGCTGGAAAGCCCCCCGACCAGCAATCAGACTGCACTGCCCAGCACCTTTAACAGCGCGCTGAATGATGTCCTGATGCTGCAGCGTAACCAGCGCTGGTGCCAGTCTCTGCATGAGCTGCCACCAGGGAAATATGTGGTGGCGGTAGGCGCTCTGCACCTTTATGGCGAGGGGAATTTGCCCGAGCTGCTTAAAAGCAGATAAAAAAAAGGCCAATATCTCTATCGGCCCGTCAAAGAGGAATTTTTTTATGATTTTAGTTATCCGTCAGCAATCGGGTTGCTGACGGGGGGCAGATTGTCGCCTAAAGGCTGGATTTTCGCCACTATTTTTCTTCATCAGCGACAGACGGTTAATCGCATATTTATTTCGGAAGGACAGATCCAATGACCCCTGCAGTAAAACTCCTCGAAAAACAAAAAGTCAGCTTCCGGTTACACTCATACGAGCATGACAGCAGCGATACCCATTTCGGTGAAGAGGCGGTGTCCAGGCTGAATCAGGATGCCAACCGGGTGTATAAAACGCTGCTGGTGGCCCTGAATGGCGACAATAAAACCCTGGCGGTGGCGGTCACGCCGGTTGCCGGGCAGCTGGATCTGAAAAACGTGGCAAAGGCGCTGGGAGCAAAGAAGGTGGAGATGGCCGATCCGCAGATTGCCCAGCGCACCACCGGTTATCTGCTGGGCGGCATCAGCCCGCTCGGCCAGAAAAAGCGTCTGCCTACCGTAGTCGATCAGTCGGCTCAGCAATTCCCGACCATTTTTGTGTCCGGCGGCAAGCGCGGGCTGGAGATTGAACTGGCCGCACAGGATCTGGTGCAGCAGCTGAACGCCGCCTTCGCGGATATTTCCCGCCGGGATTAATCCGGCGTCTGAGCCAGTAGCTGGTCAATCATCCAGCGCCCTGCTGGTCCCGGTGGGGTACTGCGGGACCAGGCGGCATCCACCGATATCCGCTGCGGCCAGCCGCTGACCGGCAGTTCGTACAACACCTGATGACCAAACTGCTCCACCAGCCAGCGCGGCAGTATGCTCCAGCCGAATCCCTGTTCTGCCATCTCAAGCAACAGTAAGTAGGATGGGGCTGACCAGATGCCTTTGCCCGACGGATAGCGCTCGTTTTCAATCCAGGTATTGAGACACAGCTGCCGCACCGCTTTTAACTCTGCTTCGCTGATTTCCGGCTGCTGCGCCAGCGGGTGATCCTGATGCAGGTAAATTGCCATTTGTGCCTCAACCTGCAGCCGCGAAGTGGCAATATCCTGTGGATACTCAGGCTGCACCCTCATCACCCCGATATGTGCCCTGCCCGCCTGCAGCAGATCGATCACATCAGCATCTTCGGCGATCATGCACTCAAATTCGATATCCGGATAGCGGGCGGCAAAACGTTTCAACAGGGATTCATGGTAATCCGCCTGCCAGAAGTCGGAGATCGCCAGGCTCAGGCAGGGTTCCACCTCACCCGCCAGCCTGACGGCCAGTTCATCGAGCTGGGCGCTGGCAGTCAGGATCTCCCTGACCTGTGCCAGCGCCCTCCTGCCATTTTCGGTCAGCACTGGCGAGCGGGAGTCGCGGCTGAACAGCGCAAAGCCGAGGTCAGTTTCGAGATTTGCCACGGCGGTACTGATGGTGGACTGACTTTTTCGCAGCACACGGGCAGCCGCGGAAAATGAACCACTTTCCACGGTCTGCACAAATGCCAGCAATGATTCCGGTGAGTAACGCATTTAAGTATCGCTTTTCTCGATAGGTGCTCATTTTATCTTAGCAGTATTTCAGCGGAAAATAGCGCCCTGAAATCACTAAGGAGCATTTATGCGTACCCGTACACTGAAAGAACGTTTTTATCATGCTGCAGGCTTTGAGGTGCTGGCAATCCTGCTGGTCTCTCCTCTGGCGGCCTGGATTATGGCGAAGCCGCTGTTTCAGATGGGCGCTTTAGCCATCATGCTGTCTAGCGTGGCGATGTTCTGGAACATGTTATACAACACGCTGTTTGATCGCCTTTTTCCACGAGACAAAGTGGTGCGCGGCTGGCCGCTACGCATTCTGCATGCGCTGGGGTTTGAGGGGGGGTTTATCGTCATCGGCCTGCCGATTGCAGCCAAAATGCTGGACATTACGCTGTGGCAGGCATTTATGGTGGAAGTGGCCTTCTTCCTGTTCTTCCTGCCCTACACGGTGGCCTATAACTGGCTGTATGACTGGCTGCGCGAGAAGCTGGTTCAGCGCCGGGAGTGCCGGGCATAGGTTTGACGGGGTCAAAATCTGCCTCTGTGTTTGGCATCGGTAGGGTCAAAACCGACTCCGGTGGTCGGTGTCAGTCAAATCCCCCTCCTGCGGGACGGCGTAAATACATCCCTGTAGCCTTGATTGCCGCGTCCATGCGGCAAACACCCGCCAGAGGGGGATTTGACCACCACCCGCTGGCTTCTGAGTTGTTGATAAGTAAACAGCAACTCTACTGCCTCTCGCCGGAGGGGTTATCCGGATAAACGGACTGTTGAGCGCAGGGACGCGCGAATCAAGCCTACATGGACGTATTTACGGCGTGTCCGTGTTCCGGATAACCCCTTCAGCAGACACATAGTCAACAGCGCCCCTGCCAGCAACTTCAATAACCCCTCCGGCAAAGACACAGCCAAAAGCGACTCCGCCAGCAACTTCACTACTCCAGGCAGAAGCACCAGATCCTGCTGCCGGTACATTACATTTTTAAAGCATCGCAGTCTCGATCCTCGCCTGACGCCACTTCTTCGGTTTCTCAGACTTTGCCGGTGCCTGCTGCGCTGGTGCCGCAGGAGCAGCTTCATCCTTTGGTTTGGCCTGCTGTGGAGCAGCTTTACCCTCCGGTTTTGTCTGCTGTTGAGTGGTATCCGCGGGTTTTTCCGGCGGCGAGGCCGCTTCTTCAACCGGTTTTGCCTGCTCAGCCACTTTCTGCTGATAGACGATCTCGCCTTTCGGCGCATAGGCCGCCGCATCAAGTGGGGAATGCTTCTGAATATACTGCTTCAGCACTTCCGCATCGACAAAGCCGGTGTTCACATAGCCGGGCAACGTATTTACCACCGGATAACCATCTCCGCCGGTGGCATTAAAACTCAGCGTTGCCATGCGGTAGGTTTTGTCCGCCTGCACTGGCTCACCTTTTATTTTAACCTCGCTCACCCCCTTCCCATCAGCCACCAGGCTGATGTTGGCAAACTGCGCATAGGCCCCCGAATCCACCTGCTTGTTCGCCACTACCGCCAGATACTTCTCCACTTCGCTGCCTTTCATGTCGACATAAGTCAACGTGTTGCCGAATGGCTGCACCTTCAGCACATCTTTATAGGTGATTTTACCGGACTCGATGGAGTCCCGTACGCCACCGCCGCTCATCACCGCAAAATCAGCCCCGCTACGCTCCATCTGCGCTGCCAGGATCAGCCTCGCCATATTGGTCTGATCAAAACGCACCTGACTGCGGTCGCCCTGCAGCTCTCCCTTCACGCTGCCAATTTTTACTCCCAGCTGGGCTTCGCCTTTTTTCTGGAATGGCGTCAGCAGCTTCATCATTGCCGGGTTTTTTGCTATCTCCCTGGTGTAGTTCACCCAGGTCGAGCTGCCATCTGCATTTTTCACCTTATGCCGCAGGTTGATGGGCACCAGCTCGTAATGCACCAGCGTCAGCTTACCGTTGAGGAAGGTAAAATCAGCCCGGCCAATGTACTTGCCCCATTCGTGGGCCTGAACAATCCAGGTACCATTCTGGCGGTCTGGCTGGCACGGGGTGCCCGGGACGTAATTCGCCTGTTTAAGGTTCTCTTTCGCCATGCAGACCGGATCCTGCGAATGGCCGCCAACGATCATACTGAGATAGCCAGCGGGCAGTTCACGCGCCATCTCCACATCGCCCGGCGCGTTTGAACCATGATTGCCGTTGTCGTAATGCCCCATATGAGTCGCAGCGATAATAACATCCGGTTTCTCTTTTTTCCTCAGCTGTTCCACTACCGCTTTAGCCTCGGTTGCCGGTTTGCGAAACTCCATATCGGTGAAGTATTCCGGGTTACCGATCTTTGCCGTGTCGTCAGTAGTCAGCCCGATCACCGCAATTTTCAGCCCCATCCGGTTAAACAGCGCGTAAGGCTGAAACAGCCGTTTTCCGGTGCTTTTCTGGTAGATATTGGCGGAAAGCAGCGGGAATTTGGCCCACTTTTGCTGCTGGCGTAATACGGAAAGGGGATTGTCGAACTCGTGGTTACCGATGGCCATCGCATCGTAGCCGATCAAATTCATGCCGCGGAAGTCAGGTTCAGCATCCTGCAGGTCAGATTCCGGCACGCCGGTATTGATATCGCCTCCGGACAGGATCAACACTGCGCCACCATGCGCCTGCACGTCATAGCGAATCTGATCCATCATCGTTTTTTGCGCCGCCAGACCGTATTCGTCATGGTCGTTCGGCCAGAAGTGTCCGTGGTGATCGTTGGTATGTAATACGGTAAATTTATAAACCCGGTCTTTCACCCAGGCCTGAGCCACCAGCGGTGTACCAAGAATGACCAGCGTCAGCAGGGCCAGTGCCTTTTTTTTCATAACCGGCATAACGTTTCTCCTTGTTAAACAACATCGAAAGCATTTAGCGTAAAGTGATAAACAAAATTAACGACAGGTTAACTTAATGGCAAGCGAACAGGCTCTTCCCTCCTCCTCCGCGCCCGTGCGGCGCACTTCTTTTGGCATTCTTGGCGCCATCAGCGTCGCGCATCTGCTGAACGACATGTTGCAGTCGCTGATCCTGGCGATCTATCCCCTGCTGCAGGGCGAATTCTCCCTCAGCTTTGTTCAGATCGGCCTTATTACCCTGACCTTCCAGGTGACAGCTTCTCTGCTGCAGCCGCTGATTGGTTATTATACCGATAAACACCCCAAGCCCTGGTCACTGCCGATCGGTATGACCTTCACGCTTTGTGGCCTGATCCTGCTGGCAGTGGCCGATAATTTCTACGTGGTGCTGCTGGCTGCTGCCTTAGTGGGCACAGGTTCTTCAGTGTTCCATCCTGAATCCTCCCGCGTGGCGAGAATGGCTTCCGGTGGCCGCCACGGCCTGGCGCAGTCACTGTTCCAGGTCGGCGGTAATTTTGGCAGCTCTTTGGGGCCGCTGCTGGCCGCGCTGGTTATCGCACCCTATGGCCGGGGCAATGTCGCCTGGTTTACGCTTGCCGCGCTGCTGGCGATTGTGGTGCTTCTGCAGGTCAGCCGTTGGTATCAGGCGCAGCATCGTGTGGCAAAAGCCAGCTCTGCGCCTGCAGAAATCACCACGCTGCCACGCGCCAAAGTGGCTTTCGCCATCACTATCCTGCTGCTGCTGATTTTCTCCAAATATTTCTATCTCAGCAGCCTGAGCAGCTACTACACCTTCTATCTGATCAACAAGTTCGGCCTTTCGGTGCAGAATGCTCAGTTCCATCTGTTTGCGTTCCTGTTTGCCGTCGCGGCGGGTACGGTGATTGGCGGACCGATTGGCGATAAAGTGGGCCGTAAGCGCGTTATCTGGGTATCAATCCTTGGCGTTGCCCCCTTCACGTTACTGCTCCCTCATGCCTCACTGATGTGGACCGGCGTTCTGTCGGTGATCATTGGCTTTATCCTCGCTTCGGCTTTCTCGGCAATCCTGGTTTATGCCCAGGAGCTGATGCCGGGCCGTATCGGCATGGTTTCCGGGCTGTTCTTTGGCTTTGCTTTTGGTATGGGTGGATTAGGCGCTGCGGTGCTGGGCGTGGTGGCCGATCATACCTCCATCAATTTTGTCTACCAAATCTGTGCTTACCTGCCACTTCTGGGCATTCTTACCGTATTCCTGCCAGACAATCGGGCTAAATAACCCTTCACGGCGTGGATAATTGAGATCCACGCCGTATTATTTCTGCAATAAATCAAGCCTCCCGTCAGATAACTGAGAAAAATCCCTCTCACGATCAACATTTCTTCAATGATTGATTTTTATTGCCCTTATCGCCATTTAGTGCAAGCGCAGACGAGCATTATGCCATACACTTAATTCTTACATCCGGACACATTTATAACCCTAAGGAGAGAGGCATGCACCACACCACCCCGCTAATCACCACCATCGTAGGAGGCCTGGTTCTTGCCTTCCTCCTCGGTATGCTGGCCAACAAGCTGCGCATCTCTCCTCTGGTCGGTTATCTGCTGGCGGGCGTGCTGGCTGGCCCCTTCACTCCAGGCTTTGTTGCCGATACCAATCTGGCACCGGAACTGGCTGAGCTGGGGGTTATCCTGCTGATGTTCGGCGTGGGCCTGCATTTCTCACTGAAAGATTTAATGGCGGTAAAGGCTATCGCCATTCCCGGCGCGATATTGCAGATTGCAGTCGCCACCCTGTTGGGAATGGGTCTCTCCTGGGCGATGGGCTGGTCCTGGCTGACTGGCCTGGTGTTCGGACTCTGTCTCTCCACGGCCAGTACGGTGGTGCTGCTGCGCGCGCTGGAGGAACGACAGCTGATTGACAGCCAGCGCGGGCAAATCGCCATTGGCTGGCTGATTGTGGAAGATTTAGTGATGGTGCTGGCGCTGGTACTGCTGCCCGCCATTGCCGGGATGTTTGAGGATGGCAGCGCCAGCGTCAGTATGCTGCTGCTGGATCTGCTGATCACCATCGGGAAAGTGGTGGCCTTTATGGTACTGATGATGGTGGTAGGCCGCCGCGTGGTGCCGTGGATTTTGGCGCGCAGTGCCGCTACCGGCTCCCGCGAGCTGTTCACGCTCTCCGTACTGGCCCTGGCGCTGGGGATCGCCTTCGGCGCGGTGGAATTCTTTGACGTCTCTTTCGCGCTCGGGGCGTTCTTTGCCGGAATGGTGCTGAACGAATCCGAACTCAGCCATCGCGCAGCACACGATACTCTGCCACTGCGTGATGCCTTCGCCGTCCTGTTCTTTGTCTCGGTGGGAATGCTGTTTGACCCGATGATCCTGGTCAATGAGCCGCTGGCGGTGATCGGCGTACTGGCGATTATCGTGCTGGGCAAATCACTTGCGGCACTGGTGCTGGTGCGCATGTTTGGCCACTCACGCCGCACTGCCCTGACCATTTCTGTCAGCCTGGCGCAGATTGGTGAATTCGCCTTTATCCTTGCGGGCCTGGGGATTTCGCTCAACCTGGTCTCTGAGCAAGGCCGCAATCTGGTGCTCGCAGGAGCGATCCTGTCAATTATGCTTAACCCCATTCTCTTCGCCGCTCTGCAGCGCTATCTCGATAAAACTGAAACCATCAACGATCAAACGATGATCGATACCATAGAGGAAGAGAAACAGATCCCGGTAGATATCTGCAACCACGCCATTGTGGTGGGTTTTGGCCGCGTGGGAAGCCTGCTGGGGCGCAAGCTGATTGAAAGCGGCGTGCCGATTGTCGTGGTGGAAAACAGCCGTCCGCGAGTCGAAGCGCTGAGAGAACAAGGGATCAGCGCAGTGCTGGGCAATGCTGCCCGCGCAGACACCATGGAGCTGGCCCGCCTGGACTGTGCTCGCTGGCTGCTGCTGACCATTCCTAACGGCTACGAGGCCGGAGAGATAGTGACAGCTGCCAGAGAAAAGCATCCGAACATTGAGATTATTGCCCGCGCGCATTATGACGATGAGGTGGAGTACATTACCGAACGTGGAGCCAATCAGGTGGTGATGGGCGAGCGTGAGATTGCTAACAGCATGCTGAACCTGATGGCTGCGGAGATGACTGAAGCGTCAAAAGAGTGCCCGATCTGAGTAAAACCTGCGGAGCAGTCCCCAACCCAGGGGGCTGCCCCTCTGCTCCCACCTGAAACCTTTAACGTTCCCAGTAAGACTCTTCGAGGCTGTCTTCCCGCTCAGGCAGCCCACGGCTCAGACGCGGTGAATGCTGATTCAGCACCTGATAGCTGACGCGATTGGCGTACTTGCATACCTGTGCCAGCGAAGAGTAGGTCAGATAGCTGCGGCCATGCTTGCTGGAGTTCGGCACGTTCAGACGGTGATAATTATTTGCTGTGATATCGTGCAGCATCGCCGCCAGTGCGCCATCCCCCGCGCCGTTGGTGTTCATGATCTTTTCGGGTCCGCTCATATAAGGCGCGATATGCGAGAATATCCGCAGCGGCTGCAGGCAGTCCTGATGGCGCATAGCGCGGCTGAACTCATACTGATTAAATTACGGGATCGCACCTGGCAGTAACGGATGCTGCGTTTTCCGCTTTCCATCCTCTTCGGTAAAGGCGGCCATATACAACCCGTTTGGCCCGGCAGTACAGAGCACCAAATCCACCCAGTCCAGCGCCATATTGGCCGCCTGCAGCGGATCGCTCAGGCCGGTCAGCGCTTCCGCCTCATCCTCGTTCATTGCCACAATGGAAACATGGTCGCGCAGGAAATCACGCCAGAAAGCAGGGTTATCGCCAATCACATATTTGGTGCCCAACGTCAGCACCACCGGCACGTTGTGCTTTTTGGCACAGGCGATAGCCTGCATGGTCGCTTCCGGCATCGGTTCGCCTGGCTTACAGCGCACCAGATAGGAGGTCAGCACCAGTGCAGAAGCCCCGGCAATCACCTCTTCAGGAATACTTTCTTTGCGCAGCTGGTTCATCATTCCCGGGCTGATGGCAAAAGTCCGTTCGCCATTCTCGCCAATCAGGGTAAAACAGCGCCCAATCGCCCCGTCCACGCCCTGCAGATAATTCAGGTCGGTACGGCTGGAAGTGTTGCAAAGATAGCGGTAAGCATAGCCACCGATCTGCACGTTATTGCACATCACCCCAAGCAGCACCGAGCGGTCATCGGCCAGCACCGAGTAGTTATGCAGGGTATTGCCAATCGTGCCGCCAGCAAACTGATGGGTGATCAGATTTTCCCGTACCAGCTCAGCGTACAGCGCCTCGGCCACGTCGTCTTCAATCACCAGCGAATGGCCCATGCTGAGGCCATAGCGGGCGACAAACTCGTCGCCCACTTTGGCTTCAATATCCACCAGCGTCTGATCGATCCCTACGATCCAGCTGCTGCCCGCTTCGGGGTTTTCCGGCTGAACCTGCTGTAACAGCGGATCGCGGGCGCTGACAGGGAAGTAGTGTTTGGACTTACGTTTACCGGGAAATTTCATAGGGCGGGCTTCAGGAAAGTGAACAGGCGGGAAATAGTATCACATGGACGGGCTGGTAGGAGCGAAGCTACAAAAATGCGGCATTAGATCTTTCCATATTCTGAGAGCAGTACGCCGGAACTGTAAATCCGGCATCAACTCCGTCTCTCCCAATGTTTGAAATAAAAGTTAACATGCATGGTACAGGTTCATCCCTACATTCCCAACATTACCGAAACATATTGATAATTAAAATGTTTATTTTGATAAAGGCGAAAACAGCCCGATTCATTAACATGATGATGGTCCCAAATAGCTGAAATATGCACTGATATGATCAATCAGCAGCAACATATTACGTGGAATCATCGATCAATGAGGTGGTAAAAAAACAATAGATGCCGTAGGGCTGCGGGAAGCACATTATTTATTGCCAACACAGACTGCTGTTCTGAACAACGAACTTCAAAGCATATTCGTTCCCGGGTTCAGGGTTCACTATCGACGAACAGAATGACGGATACTTACACCGGATATGGCGGCATGACACACGATGACGCTATCCCACCTCATTTTATACTCTCGTTAACCATAAGGATGAGGAAAATAATATGAGTAACAGCAACGATCAGGGAACTATGACGGTAAATGGCCCATCATCTGATCCAGGGTCAGAAAGCCCGCGCGGAAATAACGGCGGATCCGGTAATTCCGGTTCCAACGGAGGGAATGCAAACAATTACACGGGAATTTCCAAAACGGCAGGCGATGCCCTTGCCCGTTCGTGTGGTTTGAATCCAACGGATTTCACTGGATATTATGTCCGTGAAGACGGGGACATTATTGGCATCGTTTCCCCTTCTGCACCAGTGAAACCTACGGTGGATGGGTATGTGGTCGGAGTAAACCTTGGCCCCATGCCGCCCAATATTATTGACGGACACAATAAAGATGAAAATGCTGGCGGAATAGTCAACAACAAACAAATAGTAGTTGAGGTAATCAACTTCCGTGGAGATATTTCAGATACACACATTGCCGCGCTGAATAAAATCATTGCCGATAATGAAAAGCTGGCGAACAGCGGCCAGGCTGGTCAAAGGATTGCCCGGGCCAAACAGGCGACGCGGCTGGCACAGGCGGAGCTGGCGCTGATAAATAACGTCCGGGAAAAGCAGGCTGCTGAAGCCAGAGCAAAGGCTGAAGCCGAAGCCCAACGTAAGCAGGCAGAATGGGATGCAACGCATCAGGTGGAGGCAGCACAGAGGGAGGTGGATACTGCACAAGCAAATCTGAACAATGCACGGAATGCGGTCAATGCTGCACAGAACGGCGTAAACGCGGCAAATGCTAATGTTGCTCAGAAAGCAAATGAGTATAACGCTGCTCAGGCAAAGTATGACCGGACAATGCAGGATGTAAAACGGTTCTCCGTTTTTGCCAGCCAGCCAACCCTTCCCGGTTACCGTAATTTCATGGAAGCGGGTAAGGTTGCCGCACAGGATAAGCAAGCCATGGATGCCAGGAAGGGGGAACTTGATGCAGCCTATCATCAACTCAACGCAGCTAATGCAAATTTAAATAATGCTAATGCAGCAATGGCAGCTGCACAAAACAATCAGGTTCAGGCTGATAATAAGCTGGCAGAAGCCAGGTCAAAACGAGATGCCACTGAAAAAGAAAATGCGGCCAGACGTGCGGCAAAAGAAAAGGCAAGAAAAGAGCAGGAAGAATTGGCGCGCCAGCGTGAGAAGGAAGCAGCTGAAAAAGCAAGTAATGAAAAAGAAGCGCTTACCAAAACCAGTGAACTGATTGCTGATATGGGTGACAAGATTGGTGGGCATCTTGGTGATAAATATAAGGCAATAGCTAAAGAAATTGCGGATGATATAAAGAACTTCCAGGGTAAAACGATCCGCAGTTATGATGATGCGATAGAGTCTCTCAACAAAATCACCTCTAATCCCGGCATGAAAATCAACAAGGCGGATAAGGATGTGATTATTAATGCGTGGAAGAATGTTGATGCGCAGGACATGGCAAATAAGCTCGGTAATCTTGGTAAGGCGTTCAAAGTTGCCGATGTGGTGATGAAAATAGAGAAGGTCCGGGAGAAAAGTATCGAGGGATATGAAACAGGGGACTGGGGGCCGCTGATGCTGGAAGTGGAGTCCTGGGTGCTGAGTGGGATGGCTGCCAGCCTGGCTTTAGGACTTTTCTCAGCGACGCTTGGGTTAGCTTTATTAGCCGCTGGAGTTCCAGCCGTAGCTGTGGGGATAATGGCAATTATGGTAGCGGCTTTAGTTGGATCATTGATTGATGATAAAACAGCTGAAAAGCTAAATGAACAGGTCATCAGAGCTGCGAGTTAGGTTTAAGTAAAAGGCGGTAGCTACCGCCTTTCTTTAAATAACTTATAAACGATTATCGGAATATAACATATGGCATAAGTTAAAGAAAAAATGATAGCGTATAAGACAATATAAACCAGTAGCAAGGATAAATCATGTCCGGACAGGAGTCTGAGAGGTATCCCAGCAGTACTTAGCTCCAGGTCACGGAACAAAAAAAAATAAATAAAAAACAAGTAGAAGAATGGACTGAGTATACATGAACGTATAAGAGCACCTCTGTTAGCTGTTTTAGTAATTTTTCGCACCCTTATCGAACACACAAAAAATAATAATGCCAAAAAAGGTGCGCTCTTGCAATAAACATCCATGACTTTTGTCATCAAAGGATTTTTGGAAGATATAACAGCTGGAAGAGAACTGAAGCTGGCTGAAATACTATTCAGGAGTGGGGAGTCAGGATTGTTAAAATAAATCAACAAAACCACCACTAATGGGATAATTCCAATAAACAGGAATATATAAAGGATCTTGTTTGCGAATTTATTGTCTTCTTTGATACTTCTCATTGCGGTTCCTTCGGCTCTGAGTAATTAAATTTAACCCATCATACCCCAGAATTGAGAGTTATTATATTAGATGCAACAACCCGATCAGCTTAGCTGGCTGCTTTGCCCTAAGTATTGTCTGCCGTATCATGCCAAACTCACGGGCAACGGTGCTCACGCTGCTCCCCGCCGTCAGGCGTTCCAGCGCGAATTGTTTCTGTTGATCATTCAGTACAGAGGAGCACCCAAAACTCTTTCCTGATGCTAATACCTGAGTCAGTACGTTCAATTAATAAATCACGTTCAAATTCCGCTACGGCCGAGATGACTTGGATGGTCATTTTCCCTGCAGGGCTGATTAGATCAACGCCGCCCAGCGCCAGACAGCGAACACGATTATGAGTAATAAAATTTGTCGCATCGGCGAGATCCTGCAACATGGAATGATAATAGGCGCGATTAGTGTCAAGATCGGCCAGGAAGATCCTCTGCAGGGATGCTGCAGAGTACGCACATCCCTGTTGCAGGAGTCAGTGCTGGCTGTTGACCAAATCCACCATCATATCAATGTGCAGCTCGTCATCATTCAGCGCAGGAATATATTCAAACCGTGTGCCGCCCGCGTGCATAAAGAACTCCCGGTTCTGCTCGCTGATCTCTTCCAGCGTTTCCAGGCAGTCTGCCGAGAAGCCAGGACTCATGATCTGTACGTGCCTGATGCCTTTGGCGGGCAGCGACTTCATGGTCTCATCGGTATAAGGTGACAGCCAGGGTTCACGGCCAAAGCGCGACTGGAACGTCAGCATCGCGGTCTGGCTGGTCAGGCCCAGAGAAGCCATCAGCGCCTCGCTGGTATCGCGGCAGCGCTGCGGATAGTCATCCCCCTCGTCGGCAAAGCGCTGAGGAATGCCGTGGAAGGACATCACCAGAAGATCCGGTTTGCCGTGCTTCGCGAATGAACGTTTGACGGAGGCTTTCAGCGCCGCGATATAAGTCGGGTGCTCCGCATAGTCACGGATAAACTGCACCGAAGGCAGGCTGCGGTATCCGGCAAAAACCTGAGTAATGCCATCCCACACCGCCGCCACGGTCGAGCAGGAGAACTGCGGATAGAGCGGCAGCACGATAAGCCGGGTGATCCCCTGCGCCATCAGTTTATCAATAGCCGACTTCAGGCTGGGGTTGCCGTAGCTCATGCCCAGCTCAACCGGCATATCCAGCCGTGCCGCCAGCGCATCACGCTGACGCTTGCTGTAAACCAACAGCGGCGACCCTTCGTCCATCCATACGGAGGCATAAAGTTTGGAAACGCGCGGAGAACGAATGGGCAAAATTGCACCATTGAGGATCGGCCACCACAGCCAGCGTGGCGTATCCACCACTCGCTTGTCGCTGAGGAACTGTTTCAGATAGCGTTTAACGGCAGGCGTGGTCGGAGCATCTGGTGTGCCAAGGTTCACCAGCAGCACGCCGGGTTTATCTTGCCTCATTATTTTTCCTTGTCTGGGCATCTCAGGTGATGAAAACGAGACTTATTCTAGCGGAAAACGGCGGGGGGAAAACCAATTGCTGCAGTAGGGGCCAGGCAGGCCTGGCCCCCGATCTCTTAACCGAGGATCTTCGCCAGCTCAGCGCTGACTTCGGAGACTTTACGGGTACCGTCAATTTTATGATACGCGGTGTTACCGGCTGCCGCTTCTTTGCTGTAGTAAGCAATCAACGGAGCAGTCATCTGATGGTATTCCACCAGGCGCTTACGCACGGTCTCTTCCTGATCGTCTTTACGGGTGGTCAGCTCTTCACCGGTCACATCATCTTTGCCTTCCACTTTTGGTGGATTAAAGGTGACGTGATACACGCGGCCAGATGGAGCATGCACGCGGCGGCCCACAATGCGCTCAACGATCAGTTCGTCAGGCACGGCAAATTCCAGCACGTTATCAACTTTGATCCCGGCTTCCTTCATGGCATCGGCCTGAGGAATGGTGCGCGGGAAACCGTCCAGCAGGAAGCCGTTCCGGCAGTCATCCTGAGCGATACGCTCTTTCACCAGCGCGATAACCAGTTCGTCGGTTACCAGTTTACCGGCGTCCATGATCTCTTTGGCTTGTTTACCCAGTTCGCTGCCTGCCTTGACTGCTGCACGCAACATGTCGCCCGTGGAGATCTGCGGAATACCGTATTTCTCCATAATAAACTGAGCCTGAGTCCCCTTACCTGCACCCGGTGCACCGAGCAGAATAATACGCATTGCGTAAATCCCCTTGCGAATCGCTTAAATGATCAAGTTATGTAGGCCAAGAACATACCATCACGGCCCTTTATCCACAAGGAACCCGGCGGTTATCCTCCACGGTGACAGCCTTTGGATGCCCCCCTCTGCAGGTCTGAAGGCATAGCCACCGCTTGATTGCCACACCTGTCCTCCCGTAAGGGATCAAAAGGAGATAAATACACTTTTCGGATAATCGGCTATAAATTGCTCGCTCAGAGCGCCCACAAGCGGCTGAGGGTTTGTTCAGCCTCATCGGTCATATCGACACGCCTTTTACCATCCCCTCTGGACCAGCAGGAGAGGCGAAGCGTGCGCGAGTGAGTAAAGTAGCTGGCCCCTGCTGCTTTCAGTTGCTTTTGCAAAACCTCGCTCAGTGAAGGCACGGTGAAACAGCTGAACGGCAGGTTGGGATCGCTGATGGAGAAAAAATCCATTCCCGCCACATCCCTCATTTGAACTTTTCTGACCTGGGCCACGTTATAAGGCAGCCAGCTCCCGCTCTGAATCGTGCTCAGCGCTTCATCCAGTGGTTTGCTGGAGGCGGTTGACTCTTCAAACAGCCTCAGCTCACTGCGCAGTACCGTACTGAAATCACCCGGACGCAGCGCAATAATCGCCAGACCGACGGCCAGTGAAGCATGCTTGTGCAGCGGCGCGACAAAAATGGAGCTGTGTGCAGTAAGAGTACTGTGCAGGTTGGTAGCGAAACTTTGCGAAGCATCCACGACACCCTTTCCTTTGCAGTGACTCAGTGAGTTCACCGTGCCGGTGTAAGGGTTCACATGGGTGATGATTGGCGCATTACCTGGCTCGTTAAACTGCGAAGCCGGGTGGTGAAACAGCTCGCTGACCGTCTGAAAATGGGCGTGTTTCGCCAGGCACAGCGTAGTCTCCTGCTTATGAAACAGGTGTGAAAGGATCACCAGCCCGACCCGGACCGACTGAACAAAAAAAATATCGTAATCATGCAGCTTGTAGAGCCGGGACAGCTTTTCCCGCAGCTCATCTCTTTTCATGCGTGCCTGCAGGTAAAAGTGTTCACCGTGTCGCTGACGCAGCTGGGGAGAAAAGGAAGAAGCGTCCATTAGTCGATTAACTCTTGTTGATAAAGCAGTGGCATAACGTTGTCGCGAAAAACCGGGCCGATCGGGATTTCGTAAGGTGGCTGACGGTGATTGACCCAGGCCATCGCGAGGATGTTTATGTCAAGCGCGGGCTGACCACTCAGGCCAACCTGATAAACGTGATTTTCGATCGTCAGAGATCCCTGCGCGTCACGGCTGAAAAACAAACCAAAGGGCCGGAAGGTCTGGATCTCTCCCCCCAGCGTTTCGTGCAGCTCGCGCCTGAGGCAGCTGAGGTGATCTTCACCGGCAGCAGGCTGGTCACCGGGCAGCATAAAAAGCGGCGAATCCGGCTTACGAACCAGCAACAGGGAGCGATTCTGAATAATGATGGCGGCACAGCGGACGATAATGCTCATTTACGCTGCAACCGGGAAAAGTGATGTTCAGACGTGATGTGAACAGGGATACCTTGTAACATCAAATAACATGTCACTAGCCGTTTCCCTTCACCACCCCAAAAAATGACGGGCCATGGTTTTCCGGAATAGTGTTTTTTCATTTTTTCCTTCCTTCAACCTGCAACTGGCTGTCATTAACGAGATATCAGAAAATTGGATGCCGTGTGCGGTCCCTTTCCCGGATGGTGTCGTTTCGCTGTCGTACAGGTATCCCCGTCACGCAGGTCAGAGTAAGGAAAAGAGGCTGGACTTTAAATTGATATAAACAGACACTCCCTGTTAGTTTTTCTCACAGAGATCGATAATGCCCGACCTTCCCTCACTCCGCGCCCTGCGCTACTTCCATCAGGCAGCTTTGCACCAGAGTTTCAGCCAGGCTGCCCGGTCGCTGAACGTCACCCACAGCGCCGTCAGCCATCAAATCAAGCAACTGGAAGAGTGGCTGGGTAAGCCGCTGTTTCTGAGGGCCAGCGGGCGGGTGCAGCTCACCTCAGAGGGCGAACGCCTGAAAGTGTGTTGTATACAGACCTTTCGGGAAATTGAGGTGACCTGCGAGAAGATCCGCGCCAGCAATTTCAACAGCCTCTCGGTCTCCTGCGCGCCCAGCTTCCTGGCTCAATGGCTGATCCCGCGCATCAGCCGCTTCAGTGAACGGCACAAAGATATTGCCCTGACCTTTCAGACGCATGTGGAGATTGACAGAGTACGCAGCAAACAGACCGATGTGCTGATCCTCAGCCATGAACAGCGCGTGCAGGAGGATATTGCCGCCACGCTGATCACCGTCGATTATATCGGGCCGGTCTGCTCGCCGGATTTTGGCTATCACGTCACCTATGCCAGCGACTTCTCCACCCTGCCTCTGCTGCATGCCGATACCAAACTGCATGCCTGGGCGGAATGGGCAAAGAAAACCGGGGCAAAGGGGGATTTCTGGGCGGGAAAACACTTCGATAATCTGACCCTGGGGATCCAGGCCGCGCGAAACGGGCTGGGAATTATCATGACGCCGCAGATTCTGGTGAAGAATGAGATCCGGGAAGGTACGCTGATTGCGCCGTTGGGGTTTGCTGAAGTGGACAGGGCGACCTGGATGATGGTGAAAGCGACGCGCAAAGATGAGCCGGAGATTGAGATGTTCAGGCGCTGGCTGCTGGAAGAAGCGGGGATGGTCGGCTGAGAAAGCGGGCGGAATAAACTCCGCCCGTGGATCAATCATTGCTCCCTGAGTGGACGAATTTATTTGCCCACTCAGGTGCCGGCGACAATTAACCCAGCAGCAGCTGGTTCATGCGGCGGATAAACAGGTTTGGATCTTCCAGCGTGCCGCGCTCGGCAAACATCGCCTGATCCAGCAGCAGCTCAACCCACTCCGCAAAGCGGGTTTCGTCCTGCGTGTCCGCAGCACGTTTAACCAGCGCGTGATCCGGGTTCAGCTCGAACAGATACTTCACTTCCGGTACGTCCTGGCCCGCAGCAGCGAACAGCTTCGCCATCTGGGTGCTCATGTCGTTGGCTTCGGTGGTGACAATCGCCGGAGTATCGGTCAGGCGATGCGTCAGACGCACTTCCTTCACGCGGTCACCCAGTAGCGCCTTCACGCGCTCCACAAACGGCTCCAGCGCCTTCTGTGCCTCTTTCTGCTCTTCGCTCTCTTCCTCATCGGCCAGCTTAGACAGCGCCTCATCCGCTTTGCTGACGGACTGGAACGACTTGCCGTCAAACTCGGTGAGGTAGCTCATCATCCACTCATCGATGCGATCGGACAGCAGCAGCACCTCGATGCCTTTCTTACGGAACAGCTCCAGGTGCGGGCTGCTTTTCGCTGCCGCATAGCTGTCGGCAGTGATGTAATAAATCTTATCCTGACCCTCAACCATGCGGCTGACATAGTCTTCCAGCGACACAGTCTGTACTGCCCCTTCGCTGCTGGTGGAAGCAAAACGCAGTAGTTTAGCGATGATGTCGATGTTATTCGCATCTTCCGCCGGGCCTTCTTTCAGCACCAGGCCGAACTGCTGCCAGAACTGCTGATACTTCTCTTCGTCATCCTTCGCCACTTTTTCCAGCATCTGCAGCGCACGCTTGCTCAGGGCGTTACGCAGGTTCTGGGTAATGCGGCTGTCCTGCAGGATCTCACGGGAGACGTTCAGCGGCAGATCGCTGGAATCTATCAGGCCACGTACGAAACGCAGGTAGTTCGGCATAAACTGTTCGGCATCGTCCATGATAAACACGCGCTGCACGTACAGTTTCAGGCCGTGCTTGTGGTCGCGGTTCCACATATCCCACGGAGCCTGGGTCGGGATATACAGCAGGCTGGTGTATTCCTGCTTCCCTTCCACCCGGTTATGGCTCCAGGTCAACGGATCGGCAAAATCATGGGAGACGTGCTTGTAGAATTCTTTGTACTCCTCCTCGCTGATGTCCGACTTGCTGCGGGTCCACAGCGCCTGGGCTTTATTGATCTTCTCCCAGCTGGTGGTGTCGTCTTCTTCGTTGCGGGTTTCGATTTCCACCGGCAGCGCAATATGGTCGGAATACTTGCTGATGATGCTGCGCACGCGCCAGGCATCAAGGAATTCATCCTCGCCTTCGCGCAGGTGCAGGGTGATCTCGGTTCCCCGCTCATCTTTGCTGATATCGGCGATGGTGTATTCACCCTCGCCCGCTGATTCCCAGAACACACCTTCATCGGCGCTGGCACCGGCTGCACGGGTACGCACGGAAACCTTATCGGCCACGATAAACGCGGAGTAGAAACCGACGCCGAACTGACCGATCAGTTGGCTGTCTTTCGCCTGATCCGAGCCCATCGACTCCAGGAAGGATTTGGTGCCGGATTTGGCGATGGTGCCCAGGTTTTCAATGACTTCGTCACGTGTCATCCCGATGCCATTGTCGCTCAGCGTCAGGGTCCGGTTTTCCTTATCAACAGAAACCCTTACGCGCAGGTCGCCGTCCCCCTGATAGAGATCCGGCGTTGACAGAGCGCGGAAGCGCAACTTGTCGGCGGCATCAGAGGCGTTGGAGATCAGCTCTCGCAGGAAGATTTCTTTGTTTGAATAGAGGGAATGGATCATCAGGTGCAGAAGCTGTTTTACCTCTGACTGGAAGCCACGCGTCTCTTGTCCTTTCATGGTCATTGCTACCTCATCGGAAACGTATTGGTATAGGTTGAGGTGAAGAATGGGGGCAATTGGCAGGATTTCAAGACGGCACGATGAATCGTGCCGCTGAATGACTAAAATCTAATCTTGTGTCGCCCGGCGAGAGAGTGCGACAGCGTGGTGCCATCAACCATCTCCAGCTCGCCGCCAACCGGTACGCCGTGAGCGATACGGCTGGCTTCAACGCCATACTGCCCGCATATTTCAGCGATGTAGTTAGCGGTCGCCTCCCCTTCCACCGTGGGATTGGTGGCGAGGATCACTTCCTGAATCGTCTCTTTCTCCAGCCGCTGTTCCAGCCGGTCCAGTCCGATATCATTGGGACCAATACCATCGAGTGGGGAAAGGTGGCCCATCAGCACAAAGTAGCGACCGGCGAACTGCCCGGTCTGCTCGATGGCATAAATGTCCGCCGGACTTTCCACCACGCAGATCAGGCCGTTTTGCTGACGGCGCGGATTGGCACAGATGGTGCAAATTTCCTGCTCGGTAAATGTCCGGCAGTCGGCACAGTGGCCAATTTCAGACATCGCACGTGTCAGGGCCTGCGCCAGGCGCATCCCGCCGCTGCGGTCACGCTGCAGCAGCTGGAAGGCCATGCGCTGGGCCGATTTCGGCCCGACGCCGGGCAGGCACCGCAGCGACTCCATCAGGCTTTCAAGGAGCGGGCTGGTTTGCATCAGAACGGCATCTTGAAGCCAGGCGGCAGCTGCATACCGTTAGATACGCCAGCCATTTTTTCTTTCTGCGCTTCAGCAACGCGACGTGCAGCATCGTTAAAGGCTGCAGCAACCAGATCTTCCAGCATGTCTTTGTCATCTTCCAGCAGGCTGGGATCCACTTCCACGCGACGGCAGTTGTGTGCGCCATTGATGGTGACCTTCACCAGACCTGCGCCTGATTCACCGGTGACTTCAAGCGCCGCGATCTCTTCCTGCACCTGCGCCATCTTGTCCTGCATTTGCTGGGCCTGCTTCATCAGGTTACCCAGTCCGCCTTTTCCAAACATAGTTTTCTCTCTCAGATCGGGCCGCGCCCGAAAGCGCAGCGTTTCAAAGGGGGCGTATACTCTCTTCATCCACATCTGCATCGAAGAACCGACGCAGCGTCTGAATATGATTATCCGCGATAATTGACTGACGCGCCTGCGCCAGCTTTTCTTCATAAATTTTCTGACGCCACTCCAGCGGAGTTAACACCGCGGGATTATCGTCTTCAAGCAGCGTTAATTCAACCGGCTGGCCTGCCGCCTCGCTCAGCACCTCGGTAAGGACTTTCTGTGCCGAAGGGGAATTCAGGTGGCGCTGGCTGGAGCGAAGATGCAGCGTGATGCCGCTTTCTGTCTGCTCTTTCCAGGCGTTCAGCGCCAGTTGCTGCACCAGTTTCGGCAGCGTCAGCCCGGCAATTTCCGCCGCCCAGGCATCACGCTGCTGCGATTCTGCTGCCAGTTTCCCCATCAGTTCCGGGGTCTTTTCATGCTCCAGCGCCGAGCGTAAAGCCTTTGGCGTGGCTACCGGTTCTGGCTTCACTTCGGCGGTTTGCGCCTTCCAGCGATAAGCTTCTTTTTTTACCGGCACGTCAGGCTCAGAGGCAGCCTGCCGCTTCTGACCGCGCTCGGTAACTGAAGCCAACCGCTCCAGTGCCGAACTTGCCGGCCGCGCATTCTGCGCTGCCGGCTCACTCTTTTTTGGTTTGGTCACTCCCTGCTGGCGCATTAACTGTGTTCGCGCCTGCAGTAGCTGGCTGGTTGTATCAGGCAAATTCGCCTGAGGCTCTGCCGCCTGCACCGTATGGGCCGGAGTATCGGCGGCCGGGGCGACGGCAGGTCTGCTCTGGACTGGTGAAGGCTGGGCCTGTGGCATCATTGCAGGGCGGGCCACCGGTTCGGCAATCACCTGTTTGGGATGAAAGGCCAGCGCACGCAACAGCGTCATCTCCACACCCATGCGACGATCCGGTGCCAGTGGCAGTTCTTTACGCCCCATCAGCAAAGTCTGGTAATAAAGCTGGACATCCGCAGGGGGTAATACTCTGGCCAGTTCGCGCAGGCGCTGTTCTACAGCGGCAAAATCGTCGCCGGACGCCGAGGGCAGCAGCTGGATCATCGCCACACGGTGCAGCAGCGTCAGCATCTCCACCAGTAACGCTTCCCACTCCACGCCTCGCGAAGCGGCCTGGTTAAGCAGTGACATCACCTGCTCGCCTTCAGCATTGACCAGCGCCTCAATTAACGCCAGCGGCTGCTCGTCATCAAGCGTGCCGAGCATATCGTTTACGGTAGCCGTGGTCACCTGTCCCTGCCCCATGGCAATCGCCTGATCCGTCAGGCTCAGCGCATCACGCATGCTGCCGTCGGCCGCTCTGGAGAGCAGTTGCAGCGCCCGTGCTTCTGCTGCAATCTTCTCTTCCTGCAGAACGTGCTCCAGCTGACCACGGATCTGCGCCACATCCAGTGCCTTAAGATGGAACTGCAGGCAGCGGGAAAGAATGGTTACCGGCAGTTTCTGTGGATCGGTGGTTGCCAGCAGGAATTTCACGTGCTCCGGCGGCTCTTCCAGCGTTTTCAGCAGCGCATTGAAGCTGTGTCGCGAAAGCATATGAACTTCATCGATCAGGTAGACCTTAAATCGACCGCGGGCAGCCGCATACTGGACGTTGTCCAGCAGGTCCCGGGTGTCTTCAACTTTGGTACGTGAGGCGGCGTCAATCTCAATCAGGTCAACGAAGCGACCCTGTTCGATCTCACGACAATTATCGCATTGCCCACAGGGGGTGGCAGTGATGCCGGTTTCACAGTTCAACCCTTTAGCGAGCAGCCGGGCAATGGTAGTTTTGCCCACGCCGCGCGTACCGGAAAACAGATAAGCGTGGTGAATACGGCCAAGGGACAGGCCATTAGCCAGCGCGGTCAGAACGTGCTCCTGACCGACAACATCTGTAAACGCTTGCGGACGCCACTTGCGGGCCAGTACCTGATAGCTCATTAACACTTCATCGTTGATGGATAAATAATTGACCTAAACCTCGTTAAACCGCAGTTTAGCCTTGATTCGTTACTTCGCGACAGTGTACCAGTACGTTTGATGCCATTCCTATACCTTTGAGTAAATCATGCCAATGAAGGCCGCCACACCTGGCTTTCAGGAAGCACATTTAACAACAATCAGAACCTTATTCACAAATTCAAACCAAATAAACCCAATAATAACCTGATAATCATTAAAATAAACAGTATCAATTTCTAACTGTCCTAATTAAAATCAAAGAAGGAAGAAAAGGTGTTATTTTATTTTGGACCCAAAAAGACATCGGAATGATGAAATAAATTACCCTTTAGAGTCAGTGTAAATAGTATATTTGCGATTTTAATGTTTTTCACTACCCTATGATAATAGTCGTTTTTTATAATAATCAGTGTAACGGATACACTTAATACCTTGTTAACAAAAAGATAATGGAATATAAAAATGCAAAAACAAAATGCCAAAAAGGGCCCCACCCTTCTCGCTGTAAGCACCCATCATCCCTTTATTAAAGCTATCAATACGATCGCCATTATCAGTCTTCCTTTTCTTGGAACGATGAATATCACTTATGCCAGTGAAGATGTGGCCATCGGGACTCAGGGTGGAAGTGGCGGCAGCGGAAGCTCAGCCAGCAGCGCAGGGGGGGCCACGAACGGAAGCAATGGCAGCAGCGGGGCTAATGCCAATGGTGCCAGCAGCGGAGGTAACGGCAGTAATGGAGTAACCGGCGGAAATGCCGCCAGTGGCACTTCAGGCATCAACGGAAATGATGGTGCTGCCGGAACGGATGCAACCTCGGCTTTACGCAATGTAAAAGGCCAGCTGGGAACACTGCAAATTGGCGGTGCCGGTGGTGAAGGCGGAGCCGCAGGCCAGGCCTCAGCAGGAACGGCCGGTGGAACCGGCGGCGCGGGAGGTAACGGTGGCAACGGCGGCTCGACAGGTTCCGGTGGTGATGGCGGCGACGGAGGAAATGGCGGTAACGGCGGTAATGGCGCGGACGGCGGCAACGGCGGCGTCGGTGCTGCTGGCGGTAACGGCAACCTGACCATCACCTCCAGTAATTTTACCACCACGACGGCCACGATTGGCGGAACAGGTGGCAATGCCAGTAGCGGAGAAGCAGGCCAGGCTGGCGGAAACGGCGGCGCAGGTAACAGCGGCGGCGAAGCTGGTGTGGATGGCCTTCAGGCCGCAGGTGGTCTGCCTGGTTATGGCGGGAAAGGCGGTAACGGCGGGAAAGGTGGTAACGGCGGCAGTGGTGCAAACGGTGCATCAGGCGGCACTGGCAGCCTGACGCTGAACAGCACCACTATGACCGTCAAAAGTGCGTTAACACTTGGTGGTAATGCCGGTGCAGGTTCCAACGGCGGCAACGGCGCGACCGGCGGTAAGGGCGGCGATGCGGGTAAAACCTCTGAGGATTACGTTGACACCAATATCACCGGTGAAGTGGGTGACAGCGGAAACGGCGGAACGGCCGGAGCGGGTGGCAACGGCGGCCAGGGTGCTGACGGCGGCAACGGCGGCGCAGGTACACTGACGCTGACTAACAGCGCCGTAACCGCGCAGTCAGTTGCTCTTGGTGGCAATGGTGCCAACGGTGGCAACGGTGGCAACAGTGGGACGAACGGAAAATCCGGTGCCGTTGACGTCACTGCATCAGCAGGTGCCGGTGCAGCGGGCGGCAAAGGCGGTAACGCAGGCAATGGCGGCACAGCGGGTGCAGGCTCACTGGTTGTCAGCAGCAGTACGCTCAATGTGACCAGCGGGATCCAGGTTGGTGGCGTCGGCGGTAACGGTGGTAATGGTGGCGCCCTGCAGGGCAGCTCCGCAGCCGGAACCGGCGGCAATGGTTCCGATGGTGCATCCGGTACCCTGACCTTCACCAACAGCGTCATCAATAACAAAGGTACGCTGACGCTGGGGGGCCAGGGTGGCAGCGCCGGTGACGGTGGTATCACCAACGGAGCCAGAGGCAGATCGGGCAACGGCGGCGCGGCAGGCAATGGCGGCGACGGTACTGCTATCTTTGAGAGCGGCAGTGGGCAGATTGGTAGTGATGTCCAGATCGGCGGTCTGAATGGCAGCAAAGATGGCGTGTTGAACAGCGGTTCGCTGGTACAGTCAGCGGGACTGGGCGGTGCCGGACTGCTGGAAATTCGCGGCGGTACCTTCACCGCCGGAACGCTGACTCTGGGGGTGGCAAATCTGTGGAGTGCACTGACAGATACCCTGACCAGCGCAGAAAATCAGTTCCTGCAGAGTGGCGGTACATTCCAGGTTGGCAGCACCGTGCTGAATAATGGCAGCCTGACTATCAGCAATGGTACTTACGCCAGCCAGACCCTGGAAGCGAATCAGGGCACGCTGACCGTCAGTGGTGACGGTACCGCCATCTTTGGATCAACCGAACTGGACGCCAACAACTGGCAGGAAAACGTGGCACTGATGCAACAGGATCGCCAGCTGACCTTTAACGGCAAGCTGATCCTGAGCGGCGACACGACTCTGGATCTCTCCAGCCCTGACCTGAACTGGCGCGTGGGCGGCGATGAGTTCACTTACGGCCTGGGTGACTCTTCCCTGACCGTGGTCAATGCCCGCTCCTATATCGATTCAGGCAACGCGGCGCTCTCTCTGGGTTACGGCCAGATTGATAAAAACGCCTACCTGCTGGTGATGACGGATGGCGGCGTTACGGCCGGAGAGACGTTTACTGCGGTAACCGGGTCTGGCCTGCAGGGGCAGGTTTCTCCAGCCTGGCAGGATGCCAACATCAGTACCACCAGCAGGTTGCTGACCGCGAAGCAGACCGCCGGAACGGATGCCACGCAGATCACCATTGAAAATGCCGATCTCAGCACCAGCCTCCCAAGACTCTCATTCCGGACGGCCAGCCTGATGAATGCAATGAGCAGCCAGATCGGGGTGGATGTAAATGCTGACAATGCGGCACAGCAATTCGTGTCGAAAGCGATGGATGTCCGTTATGTCAGCGATGCCGGAACGGCTGCACGTCTGATCGAATCAGCGGTGAATATGGCCTCAATCGCCAACGTGGCCGGAACCAGCTTCCAGGTCATGTCAGCCACCGCGAAAACCCTGTCCAGGCATCTGTCAGAGGGACAACACTTCTTCAAAGGCACACCGCTGGAAGAAGGGTTCAACCTGTGGACTTCCCTGCTGTATGACAACAGCCGCCTGTCTGGCTATAACTCTGGAGGCTTTGATGCGAAAACCAAAACATGGCTGGGTGGCATCTTTATTGGCGGTGAGGATACACTGATCACCGAGGCGGGTGGGATCCTGAAAACGGGCGGATCACTGAACATTGGTAAAGGGAAAAGCAAAGCCAGCGGCAACCTCTACCCGGTGAAGAACGACATCGATTTCTGGGGCGCTTCCCTGTACGGCAGTTGGATCAAAGAGAACTGGAACCTGATTGGCGACCTGAACTTCTCCAGCGTCAGCCACAGCATGAAGCAATCGCTCGACCCGGTGACCGGTTATTCAACCCTGTCCGGGGATGCAAAATCGACGATTATCAGCGCCGGTCTGACCCGCGAGTATGTGTTTGAAACCGAATATGTCGACATTATGCCGCACCTTGGCATTCGTTATACCCTGCTGAAAAACGACGATTTCAATGCCACAAGTGAAGGGAAAACGCTGTTTAAAAACGGGTCTAACTCTCTGTCTCTGTGGTCTGTGCCGCTGGGTGTCAGCTTAAGCAAAGAGTACAAGAATGACTCTGGCTACACGCTGAAACCGGCACTGGATTTCTCCTACATCGCTACCGGCGGTGACACAACCAGCGGCACCAAAGTGTCAATGGAAGGCGTCAGCGGCTCAGCATGGAGTGAATCCCGTATCGCTGACAGCTCGGCATACGCGGCCAGCGCCGGTATTCAGTTGCAGAAAGGCAATATGACTTACGGTCTGGGCTACGGCGTCCAGAAGTCATCCAACGAAACGTCTCAGGCCGTTTCTGCTTCATTCAACCTGAAGTTCTGATGATA
The DNA here is from genome assembly GCF_058137865.1 of Erwinia sp. 009765445. Lineage (NCBI taxonomy): Bacteria > Pseudomonadati > Pseudomonadota > Gammaproteobacteria > Enterobacterales > Erwiniaceae > Erwinia > Erwinia sp. 009765445. Next base: position 40,253 of record NZ_JBYUWC010000006.1, on the reverse strand, counting down.
AAAAAGGCTGGTTACGCAAAGTAACCAGCCTTTTTCAGCAGCTCGCTGCCAGAAGATATTAGTGGCCCGGGAAATTCACCAGGCTGAAGCACTCAATCCCCATCGTGTTCAGGCGCGCTTCCCCGCTCAAATCGAACAGATTAATGATAAAAGCGGCATCTTTCACTTCACCACCGGCACGACGGATCAGTTTTGCTGTGGCTTCGATCGTTCCACCTGTTGCCAGCAAATCGTCTACCACCAGCACAACATCACCCTCCGCTATCGCATCACAGTGCAGCTCTAACTGGTCGGTACCGTATTCCAGCTCATAGCTTTCGGCAAACGTTTTGCGCGGCAGTTTGCCCGGCTTACGCACAGGAACAAAACCCACGCCCAGTCCTAACGCCACCGGAGCACCGAACAGGAAGCCACGGGCTTCGGTTCCCACCACTTTGGTGATGCCTGCATCACAGAAACGATCAACCAACAGTTCAATACTGAGTGCGTACGCTTTTGGATCTTCCAGCAGGCTGGTCACGTCGCGGAACAGAATGCCCGGCTTTGGATAATCCGGGATGCTTTTGATACTGTTTTTAAGGAATTCAAGCTGCTGAGCAGTTGCGGTCATAATGTTATGCCTGGTAAATACAAATCTGACTCGCGCAGCTTCAGAGGCTCTTGCGAACTGATTCGCAGAGTCTGACGGACCGTCTGGGGGGAAGCCGCGCACGAAAACGACCAAATCTATGCAAACCGGCCGGTAAATGCAACCGCGGAAAGCAAAAGTAGCTCAGATAAGGGTATCATATTCTGGCTGATTACCGGAGAGAACAAGATGAAAAGTGCCCACCTGCTGGCGCAATTAGAAGCAAAGCTGGAAGAGCTGGCACAGGCTGTGGCGCCCCATGCGAATAAAAGAACGCCAAAGGCCCGTTTCGACAGCCAGCTGTTCCACAGCCACAGTACCCGACTGGGCGATTATCTGGAGGAAGTACGCCAGAGTCTGAACCAGCTGAAACAGAGTGTGAGCGCCCAGCGAACGGAGCGCGTAGCCTGGATGGCTGAACGGGTGGTGTTGCAGATGGGCGCACTTCAGCGGGAGCTGGCGACCCAGACTTTGCGCAAGGGAGAAACGCGAGAAGAGCCGGAAAGCGAAAACCTTTATGAAAAACTGGCGAAACATCAGGATTATGAGCGCCGCCTGCGCGCCATGATTGCGGACCGGGAAAGCCAGCTGGCGCTGCAGGAGACGCTGGCCCAGCAGCAAACGCTGCAACGGGAGATCGCCACTCAGGAGGGCCGCTTACAGCGTTGTCTGCAGGCGCTGAAGAGAATTGAACGCGCCATTGAAAAACGTGAACACTAGCTATACTAGCTGCATACCATTTTTGACTGGAGACAACGGATGGGACTTCTCTCCTGGATCATCATCGGGTTACTGGTGGGTTTTGTCACCCGGCGTTTTTTCCCCGGACGCCCCGGTGGACTGATCGCCACACTGGTCCTCGCTGTGGTCGGTGCATTGATCGGCGGCTATATCAGCGCCTTCTTTGATTACGGTACGCTGGCCGGAATGGATCCCAGAGCGATGCTGATTGCCCTGGCCGGTGCGCTGATTATGGTGCTGCTGGTCAGAAAACTGCGGATCTGAAGTTATTAAGGAACGCCATGTCGCTTGAAACCGCCCCGGAAGAAGTAAAGCTGGCCGTAGATTTGATTATGCTGCTGGAAGAGAATGCCATTGCGCCCCACACCGTGCTGGCTGCGCTGGCTATTGTACAGAGGGATTTTGAGAAAAAATTAGCCGAAAAAAGTTAAGCGCTCCCCCCTGTCAGGCCGGGAGAATACGCAATGAAGGGCTGTGTTTCAGCATATCGATCAGCACTTCCACCAGTTGCGGAGTGTCCGCGACCAGGTCAAAGCTTTCCGGCATAAACAACCAGTTTTCCATGATGCCGGTGATGTAGCCACGTATCACTATCGCCGTACGACGGGTATCCAGGTTTTCCGGCAGTTGACCAGCGGCCATACACTGACGCAGCACGTCTTCAATCTTCTCGTAACATTCAAGGTACAGAGTCTGCTGCATCATCTGTAAAGTGGTCATTTCACCCACGAACTCACATTTATGGAAAATAATTTCCAGAAGTGCACGTCTGCGGGTATCCCTGACTGTTGCTTCAAGCACATACGAAATCATGGCCCGCATCACTGACAGTGGATCTGAGGGATATTTTAATTGATACTCAAGCTCTAAGTCTTCCAGACCGGACTCGGACTGCGCCCATATTTCATTGAGCAGATCGGTTTTGTTTTTGAAATGCCAGTAGATTGCACCCCGCGTCACCCCCGCCGCAGTGGCGATGTCGGCCAGTGACGTTTTAGACACACCGTATTCGGAGAATCTTTCAATTGCCGCATCAATGATGTGATTTCGCGTTTCTAATGCCTGTTGTTTGGTTTTTCGTGCCATAGGGTGATTTTTACAAAAAGGTGCACTTACATACATTTGCGAATGTATGTACCATAGCACGACCATAATTTAAACGCAGCAATGGGTTTATGGGTTTGTGATCCATTGAACAATCGATATCGGACACTCGAGGTTTATTTATGAACAAAAACAGAGGGATAACGCCTCTGGCGGCCGTTCTGATGCTTTCAGGCAGCTTAGTGCTGACAGGATGTGATAATAAAGAAGCGCAGCAAGGCGGACAGCAGCAGGCACCTGAAGTAGGTGTTGTTACGCTGAAAAGCGCTCCGCTTACCGTCACTACCGACCTCCCGGGTCGTACTTCCTCGTTCCGTGTTGCAGAAGTTCGCCCTCAGGTTTCGGGCATTATTTTAAAACGCAATTTCGTGGAAGGCAGCGATATCAAGGCTGGAGAATCTCTTTATCAGATTGACCCGGCTACCTATCAGGCGGCTTATGACAGCGCCAAAGGCGATTTAGTGCAGGCACAGGCCAATGCTCAGATCGCGGCCCTGACCGTAAAACGCTACAAACCTCTGCTGGGCACCAAATATATCAGCCAGCAGGATTATGATACTGCCGTTGCCACAGCGAGCCAGACCGCCGCTGCGGTACAGGTTGCAAAAGCCAACGTTGAAACTGCCCGTATCAACCTGGCCTATACCAAAGTGACTTCACCAATCAGTGGCCGCATTGGCAAATCTTCCGTGACGGAAGGTGCGCTGGTGCAGAGCGCACAGACCACTGCGCTGGCAACAGTACAGCAGCTTGACCCACTTTATGTCGACGTCACGCAGTCCAGTGAAGACTTTATGCGCCTGCGCTCAGAGCTGAACTCCGGCAAGTTACAACAAAACAACGGAAAAGCTCAGGTCAAACTGTTACTGCAGGATGGTAGCGAATACGCCCAGGCCGGAACATTGGAATTCTCTGATGTGACCGTGGATGAGACCACTGGCTCAATCACTCTGCGTGCGGTATTCCCTAACCCTGACCACTCTCTTCTGCCAGGAATGTTCGTGCGTGCCCGTCTGGATGAGGGAATCAACCCAAGCGCGCTGTTAGTGCCTCAGCAGGCGGTTACCCGCACGCCGACCGGCCAGGCAACCGCGATGGTGGTGGGTGCAGATAATAAAGTTGAAGTGCGCAATCTGACGACGGATCAGGCTATCGGCGATAAGTGGCTGGTGACTGGCGGTCTGAAAGAAGGCGACAAAGTGATCACCGTTGGTGTTCAGCGTGCCAGACCGGGTGCTCAGGTTACCCCGCAGGAAGTGAGTACAGACAGTGCCGGGCAGGCAAAGTCTGAACAACCGCAGTCTTAAACAGGAGCCGCTGATACATGGCTAAGTTCTTTATCGATCGCCCCATCTTTGCATGGGTAATCGCCATCATTATTATGCTGGCGGGCGTGCTGTCGATTCTAAAACTACCGATCGAGCAATATCCCAATGTTGCGCCGCCGGCAGTGCAGATCCGCGCCGTTTACCCGGGAGCTGATGCGAAAACGCTGCAGGACTCAGTAACGCAGGTTATTGAGCAAAACATGAACGGTATCGATGGCCTGATGTATATGTCATCGAACAGCGATTCCTCCGGTACCTTACAGTTGACCCTGACCTTCCAGTCAGGCACTGACCCGGATATCGCCCAGGTTCAGGTGCAGAACAAACTGCAACTGGCAACGCCGTTACTGCCACAGGAAGTCCAGCAGCAGGGGATCCAGGTTCAGAAATCCTCCAGCAGCTTCCTGATGGTGGCCGGTTTCGTCAGTGACGATGGCAGCATGACGCAGAATGACATTGCGGACTACGTGGCCTCGAATATCAAAGATCCTATCAGCCGTACCCCCGGCGTGGGTGATACCCAGATATTCGGTGCTCAGTATGCGATGCGCATCTGGATGGACCCGCACAAGCTGAATAACTTTCAGCTGACGCCGGTCGATGTCATCAGCGCCATTACCGCGCAAAATGCCCAGGTCGCCGCAGGTCAGTTAGGAGGGGCTCCGCCAATCCCTGGCCAGCAGCTTAACGCCTCCATCATTGCGCAGACCCGTCTGACCTCTACCGACGAATTCGGCAAAATACTGCTGAAAGTCAACTCAGATGGTTCACGCGTATTGCTGAAGGATGTGGCAAAACTCGAGCTCGGTGGTGAGAACTACGAAATCATTGCGCGCTATAACGGCAAGCCAGCGTCCGGTATCGGTATCAAACTGGCGACCGGTGCGAACGCACTGGATACAGCAGCGGCGGTAAAAGCGGAACTGGCTAAACTGGAACCGTTCTTCCCGGCCGGACTGAAAATAGTTTACCCTTACGACACCACACCGTTCGTTAAAATTTCCATTATGGAAGTGGTGAAAACGCTGATCGAAGCAATCGTGCTCGTATTTATCGTAATGTACCTGTTCCTGCAGAACTTCCGCGCTACGTTGATCCCAACGATTGCGGTGCCGGTAGTATTGCTGGGGACCTTTGCGATAATCAGCGGCTTTGGTTACTCGATAAACACCCTGACGATGTTCGGGATGGTACTGGCGATAGGACTGTTGGTGGATGATGCCATCGTGGTGGTGGAGAACGTCGAGCGTGTCATGTCCGAAGAGGGACTGCCGCCGAAAGAAGCCACCAGAAAATCGATGGAGCAGATCCAGGGCGCACTGGTAGGGATTGCGCTGGTCCTCTCTGCGGTCTTCATCCCGATGGCCTTCTTCGGAGGATCAACCGGGGTTATTTATCGCCAGTTCTCAATTACGATTGTGTCGGCAATGGTGCTGTCGGTGATTGTGGCATTGATCCTGACGCCTGCCCTCTGCGCCACCATGCTCAAACCGGTCCCAAAAGGCGACCACGGAAAGACCACCGGATTCTTCGGCTGGTTTAACCGCATGTTCGACAAGAGTGCTCATCACTACACCGACAGCGTTGGCCATATCATTCGCAGCACCGGCCGCTATCTGGTGATATACCTGCTGATCGTGGTGGGGATGGCATATCTCTTCCTGAAGCTGCCAACCTCTTTCCTGCCGGAAGAGGATCAGGGGCTGCTGCTGGCTCAGGCCCAGTTGCCAGCAGGCGCAACGCAGGAACGTACCGAGAAAGTACTGGATCAGGTTTCGGATTACTTCCTGACCAAAGAGAAAGATAACGTTCGCTCGGTCTTTACCGTTAACGGCTTTGGTTTTGCCGGTCGTGGACAGAACACCGGTATCGCCTTCGTAAGCCTCAAACCATGGAAAGAGCGTGAAGGAGCGGCCAATAAGGTCGACGGCATTGCCGGACGAGCCATGCGGGCCTTCGGCGCGATCAAAGATGCGATGGTGATCCCGTTCAACCTGCCAGCGATTATCGAGCTCGGTAACGCCACCGGCTTTGACTTTGAGCTGATTGACCAGGCTAACCTGGGGCATGATGCGCTGACCAAAGCCCGTAATCAGCTGTTGGGGGCAGTAGCCAAGCACCCTGACACGCTGGTTGGTGTACGTCCGAACGGTCTGGAAGATACGCCACAGTACAAGCTGACGGTTGATCAGGAGAAAGCAGAAGCCCTTGGCGTCTCTATCTCTGACATTAATACCACGCTGGGTGCTTCATGGGGCAGTTCCTACGTCAACGACTTCATCGACCGCGGTCGTGTGAAGAAGGTATACGTAATGGGCCAGGCGGACTCCCGTATGCTGCCGGATGATATCAATAAATGGTACGTGCGTGGCTCAGGTGGTCAGATGGTGCCGTTCTCCGCCTTCACCTCGGCTAAGTGGCAGTATGGTTCACCGCGTCTGGAACGTTACAACGGTCTGCCGTCAATGGAAATCCTTGGTCAGCCAGCACCGGGCAAAAGCTCCGGTGAGGCGATGGGGCTAATGGAACAGTTGGCGGCTCAACTGCCAGCGGGAATTGGTTATGACTGGACAGGTATGTCCTACCAGGAACGCCTCTCCGGCAACCAGGCTCCCGCCCTGTACGCCATCTCTTTGATTGTGGTGTTCCTGTGTCTGGCGGCGCTCTATGAGAGCTGGTCAATACCGTTCGCGGTAATGCTGGTTGTCCCGCTCGGAGTTATTGGTGCGCTAATCTTTACTACGATGCGTGGACTGAGCAACGATGTCTATTTCGTCGTGGGCCTGCTGACCACGATTGGCCTGTCGGCGAAGAATGCGATATTGATCGTGGAATTCGCCAAAGATCTGATGGAGAAAGAAGGTAAAGGCCTCATAGAATCGACGCTGGAAGCGGTTCGTATGCGTTTACGTCCGATTCTGATGACCTCACTGGCCTTTATCCTCGGCGTACTGCCGCTGGCTATCAGTACCGGTGCAGGTTCCGGTGCGCAGAATGCAGTCGGTACCGGTGTAATGGGCGGGATGGTGACCGCGACTATTCTGGCAATCTTTTTTGTACCGGTGTTCTTTGTGGTGGTTCGCCGCCGCTTCAGCAAGAACAAGGCAGAACTGGAACACGGTCATCCGGAAGAGCATCATCAACACTAATCCCTGCTATTAAACAGACCGAAGAGGCCGCTTATGCGGCCTCTTTTTTTTGGCCGCAGAGATTAAAGACGTACTTTTACCCTCTGCGTACTCTGAAAAGTCGTTTATGCCTCAATGCCTGTTGCAATCTGAAAACAGCACGCGCATAATAATTGTTATATTATAACATACCAAAATTTCAGTGGGGATTTATGAAAAAGGATATTCATCCTGCTTACCGCACCGTGGCGTTCCACGATACCAGTGCCAACACCTATTTCACCGTTGGCTCCACCATCAAAACCGAAAGGACAGTGGAGCTCAACGGTCAGGTCCTGGCCTACGTGGCGCTGGACGTCTCTTCTGCTTCCCATCCGTACTACACCGGCAAGCAGAAAGAGTTTGCCAAAGAAGGCAGTGCACATCGCTTTAATCAGCGTTTTGGCCGTTTTTTCCCACCCGCTAAGTAAGGAGTCAGCATGCAGGTTCTGAGTTCACTGGCTTCGGCCAAAAAGCGTCATAAAGATTGCAAAGTCGTGCGTCGTAAGGGGCGTATCTACGTGATCTGCAAAACTACCCCCCGGTTTAAAGCCGTACAGGGAAAAAAGAAAAAACGCTGATCGGTAAAAACTGTGCCTGCGCCGGAAACGCAGGCCTGAACTTCAGAGTTAATGCCGCATAATGCGGCTTTTTTTCGCCGGTAAAAAAGGGCCTCCCTGCCCCGTACTGCTTACTTCATGCTGGAGAGCATGGCATTAACGTTATGCTTAAACGCTGCCACATAGCTATCCGCCGCGCCGCCTTTTTTGGCCAGCGCTTCCGGGTAAAGTTCACCACCTGGTTGAGCGCCCGTTGCGGAAGCAATCTGTTTTACCAGGCGAGGATCGGTCTGGTTCTCAATAAAGTAGCTACGGATATGTTCTTTTTTCAGCTGAGTGATCAGCCCGGCCACGTCTGAAGCGCTGGCTTCAGATTCCGTTGAAAAGCCGACCGGTGACATAAAGCTGACGCCATAGCGCTGGCCGAAGTAGCCGAAAGCATCATGGCTGGTCAGTACCTTACGCTTCGCTACCGGCACGGAGGCAAAGCTGGTTTCGGCCCATTTATCCAGTTTCTGCAACTGGCTGACGTAAGCCGAACCTCGCTGGCGAAAGTAATCTGCATCCTGCGGATCCGCAGCGATCAGAGCGTTCATCACGTTGTTCGCATAAACCACGCCGTTTTGTATGCTGTTCCAGGCATGCGGATCGGTGATGGTTTTGCCCTCTTCTTCCATGGAACGGGTGGCGATCCCCTGAGAGGCAACAATCACTTTGCCTTTATAATCAGACGCTGAAATCAGGCGATCCATCCACCCTTCCAGGCCCAGTCCGCTGACAAACACCATGTCCGCTTTTGACAGCGCCTGGCTGTCCTGTGGAGTAGGTTCAAAGCTGTGCGGGTCGCCATCCGGCCCGACCAGATTTTTCACTCTGACGTGATCGCCGCCCACTTCCTTGACGATATCGCCCAGCACAGAAAAACTGGCTACCGTTTCCACAGTTTTTGCCATCGCCAGCGGGGAGATAAAAATCGCCGCAACAGCCAGCGCTACAGATAACTTCTTCATGCTTTCTCCTTACCAACTGAAAAAGGGCGTGCGCGGAAAATTCCGCCACAGGGCCCGACTAAAATAGAGACAAAAAACAGAATGGCGGCGCTAAGCACCACCGCCGGTCCGGCAGGCAGTGACAGATAAAAAGAGGCAATCAGGCCGCTGAAGCTGGCGATCAGTGCGAGGATCATCGCCGAAGCGATCATCCCGGGCAGTTCCTGCCGCCAGAAGCGGGCCGCAGCGGCGGGCAACATCATCAGGCCCACACACATCAGCGTGCCAAGAACCTGGAACCCGGCGACCAGATTGGTCACCACCAGGATGAGGAAAATGCCATGCACCAGCGGAGCCACCCAGCGGCTCTGCGCACGTAAAAATGTCGGGTCAAATGCATCAATCACCAGCGGACGATAGATTGCCGCCAGCACCAGCAGGGAAACAGCCGCAATTCCGCTGACCAGCATAATTGAGGGGCTATCCACCGCCAGCAGCGAGCCGAACAGCACATGCAGCAGATCGACACTCGATCCGCGCAGGGAAACCAGCGTCACCCCTAAGGCCAGCGATCCCAGATAGAAACCGGCAAAGCTGGCATCTTCCCTTAAGGGGGTGTAGCGGCTTACGGCACCGGAGAGTAGCGCGACTGACAACCCGGCAATCACGCCACCGGTCCCCATTGCCACCAGTGATAACCCTGATATCAGGTAACCAATTGCCGCACCAGGCAACACCGCATGGGAAAGTGCATCACCCACCAGGCTCATTCTGCGCAGCAATAAAAAGACGCCCAGTGGTGTGGCACTCAGCGACAGTGCCACACAGGCCACCAGCGCCCGACGCATAAAACCAAACTCAATAAAAGGCTGCACCAGCGCAAGAGTCATCTTTTCTCCTTAACGCGGCTGAAGTTGAGTTGGGTGACGGCTGAACCCAGCCCTGACCATTCGGCATGACTGCCCTTCAGGCGAAGCGTCTGCGGGAAATGCTTCTCCACCGTCGCCATATCGTGCAGCACCACTATCAAGGTACAACCGGCCTGATGCCGCTCTTCCAGCAGCGCCAAAAGCAAATCGGTGGTGTGGCTGTCCACGCCGGTAAAGGGTTCATCAAGCAGTAATAAGGAAGCATCCTGTACCAACAGACGGGCAAACAGCACGCGCTGCAGCTGACCGCCAGAGAGCGTACCCGGCTGGGCAGTGGCAAAATCCTGCATGTTGACCTTTTCCAGCGCGTTGATCACCGTCTGACGCATGCTGCGATTAATGGCGCCAAACCAGCCACAGCGTTTCCAGCAGCCCATCGCCACCAGGTCAAAGACGCTGATCGGAAAAGTGCGTTCAATTTCAGATTGCTGAGGAAGCCATGCCATACTGGCGCGTGGTTTTGGCAGGCTGACCGAGCCGGATACCGGAGGAAGGAGACCCGCCAGCGTCTTCAGTAAAGTGGATTTTCCGGAACCATTTGCGCCAACCAGAGCGGTCATTGATCCCTGTAAAAACTCGCCATCAAGCGCAGGGGTTACCGCCCTGCCCTGATAGCCAACGGTGAGTTTATTGAGTGTGATCATCAGGAGACGGCCCAGTAAGTAAAGACCAGCAACAACACGACCACCGCACCGGCTAAGGTCAGGCGCATTAAAGCAGACTGCGTCAGCAGCGTTCCATTACGGGTTAAAGAAGAGAGTGAGGACATCGCGCATAACCCAAATAATGTTATAACATAACAATATTCTACGATCGCTGATGCCGTAAAGCTTTGGGCAAAGTGTATCTAAGTATGACTAACCTCTCGCCAACGATGAGAGGCGTTATATAAAATATTTTCAACTTCCTGTTTTTTTCTATCGCAGAAAGAGAATTTGTCTACTAAAATAATTAACAGTCAAATCATCGAGATAGTTAGTGTCGACTTTCAGGAGCTTGATTATTTCTCGGTAGAGACCAATTATCTCTATAAGCATTAATTAACTCTGTGGAGAAAAAATGCGCAAACGTATTCCATTCGCATTTAGAGGAAATGAAGGCAATCTGCAGACAATGGCACAAAATATTCAGCAGATTATTCCCAAAATAGAAGCAGAGCTGACCGGTTCGCTGTTATGGTATTCTCAAAATGCTCAATATGTTCCCGATAGCATAAAAATTATTTCTATAGAATATTCATCTGAATCGCGTTATAAGATGACATACAGCTTTCGCTGGGACGTTTTCAACGCCTGTCTGGATATTGATGCCTGGCAGACAACAACCGAGACGGTCAATTTTGAATGCCAGCCTGATGCGCTGATTTTTGATTTCATCGAGACTACCCAGCCCACCGTCGCTGACGAACTGTAATTTTGAATAAGAGCATTACAAATACAATTTAAGCAGGTTATATTTAATTATACACAGACACTGGTTTTATTATCGCTTCCAGGCATTCCACTCGCTGAAAGCCTGCGCTGACGGCACCAATACTCGCTATGGAGGGGAAAAAGATGGACGAATACTCACCGAAAAGGCATGATATTGCCCAGCTAAAATTCTTGTGTGAAAGTTTGTACGACGAAAGCCTCGCGACGTTAGGTGACAGTCACCATGGCTGGGTTAACGATCCTACTTCAGCAATCAATTTACAACTTAACGATTTGATTGAGCATATTGCAGCTTTTACGATGAATTACAAAATTAAACATATCGAAGATAGTGAACTGATTAGTCAGATTGACGAATATCTTGATGATACGTTTATGCTCTTTAGCAATTACGGCATTAATGTTCAGGACTTGCAACGCTGGCAAAAATCAGCGAAACGCTTGTTTAACATTTTCGCAGAGGAATGTGCTCACGTCACCGCACAGGCGAGCCATTCGTTTTAGCAACCCTTTATATTTTCAACGGTTTAACAATGACAGATAAACTTCTGACCAAAACTGATTATCTTATGCGTTTAAGAAAGTGTCGTTCGATTGATACTCTTGAACGAGTAATCGAGAAAAACAAATACGAATTGTCCGATAATGAACTTGCGGTTTTCTATTCTGCTGCTGACCATCGCCTTGCTGAACTGACTATGAATAAGCTCTACGATAAGGTACCGGTAGCAGTCTGGAAATTCGTGCGATAAAAGTGGTGTGGGATATTGAGCTGTTCGGACAAAGTCGAATTGGGTGGGGACCCTGCCAGCTACATCCCGGCACACGCGTCACCTGCTGCGGCTGCTTCCTTCCGGATCTGACCGAGTTCACAAGTTAGCATTGCGGGAGAACCAACCGGGCCCCCATTGAAAAGCTCCATGTGATGGAGCGAGGGCATTATCAATGAACCCCGGAGCAATTGCAAGCCCGCCCCCGATGACCGTTGTTTTCTTGTGCAACTCTGCTATATGATTGTTTTCAAAGCTTTCCTTTTGGCTGGCTGCCTCGCTGTATAACTTCATGAAATCGCTTCAGATGTTGCCCACTTTCGATTACTGTTATGGTCGAAAGAGGTAAATCCCATGACTGAACAAGATACTTTCCAGCAACGCATCTGGCAGATTGTCGCCGCCATCCCTTATGGCAGAGTGACCACTTATGGTGAAATCGCCCGTCTCGCCGGTTCGCCGCGCGCCGCGCGTCAGGTTGGTGGCGTACTGAAGCGCCTGCCCAGAGGCAGCAAGCTGCCGTGGTATAGGGTCATTAACCGGATGGGGGAAATTTCCTTAACGGGAGATAATCTCGATCGTCAGCGGCAGGCGCTGCTGGCTGAAGGCATTGAAGTGAGTGCCGAAGGTAGAGTCTCCCTCAGCCGCTACCGCTGGGAAATATAAACCGCCCCGCGAGGGGCGGAAAAATCACATAGAGGAAGGTGCAGGCACGGATGAGGATGGCGAAACTTGTGTTGGAGAAGTGGATGGCAGAGTGGTTGCCGCCCCACTCTGCGACGGAATAGCCACTGAAGGAACCGGAACTAATATCAGCTCTTCTTTATTTCCACCGTTATTGATCACCTGTTTTACCGTATCGGTAATAAAGGCCAGTTTGCCGTCAACAGTAATCGCCGCGCTCAGCAATATCCGGGCATTTGGCTGAATGTCCGCCGGATTATAGGGCAGGATAAATTTGAAGGGTGCCTGTTTACCGTCGGTTCTCACCACGCGCTGGGAGAGGACTTTGGACGGTGCATCCGCAAGCGAAGCATCCGACAGCGTCACGGTCAGAACTGCGTCAGGCGGCAGGGCCACTCTCTGACGAATATAAAGGGAACCACTGACGTTTGGCTGACGGATCGTCGACTGCTCTCCCGCCACCTGGGAAGCCAGCGTTGCCGTTGGCACATCTTTTCCTTTCTCCGCACAGCCGGAGAGCGCAACCACCAGAGCAGCACCAGTAAGCATTGGCCAGACTTTCATTGATTTATTCTCCTTATGATCAATGCAAATTATCTCGGTTCATTACAGACAGAGATTCCCTGTTCCGTAAGTCTTAATTCTGGCACAAATTACTGATATTTTCCTGCAAGCCCTGCGATTACGCTTTTCCGCTGCCTATTCGTGCCCCAACCCGTTGACGGAAACTGGTCGGATCTCGCAAACTGACAGGGAGACTACTATTGAGGACGCCGTGATGAGTCACGCACTACAAGACCTGTTAAATTTATTGAATCTGGAAAAGCTGGAAGAGGGGCTGTTCCGCGGCCAGAGTGAAGATCTGGGCCTGCGCCAGGTGTTTGGAGGTCAGGTGGTGGGTCAGGCACTCTATGCCGCCAAGCAAACGGTGCCAGCCGATCGCATCATTCACTCCTTCCACAGCTATTTCCTGCGTCCCGGCGACAGTCAGAAGGCGATTATTTATGATGTGGAGACGCTGCGTGACGGGCAAAGCTTCAGCGCCAGGCGCGTCAGTGCTATCCAGAATGGCCACCCGATTTTTTATATGACCGCGTCATTCCAGGCTCCGGAAACCGGATTTGAGCATCAGAAGCCAATGCCACAGGTCGTGGGTCCGGAAGATCTGCCAACCGAAAGCGAGATCGCTAAACAGCTCTCACATTTCATTCCGGAAAGAGCGCGGGGAAAATTCCTGTCGGAAAAGCCTTTTGAAATTCGCCCGGTGAAATTCAACAACCCGCTGAAAGGCCATGTTGATGAGCCGGTGCGTCACGTCTGGCTACGGGCTAACGGGACAATGCCGCAAGACAAACGCACCCACCAGTATCTGCTGGGTTATGCCTCGGACTTCAATTTCCTGCCGGTGGCGTTGCAGCCGCACGGCAAAGGTTTTCTCGAGCCGGGAATGCAGGTCGCGACAATTGACCATTCAATGTGGTTCCACCGGCCGTTCGATTTGAATCAGTGGCTGCTGTACAGCGTGGAGAGCACTTCAGCCTCTGGTGCCAGGGGATTTGTACGGGGCGAATTCTATACTCAGGACGGCACGCTGGTCGCCTCCACGGTACAGGAAGGGGTGATGCGCGTTCGTCAGTAATGCCGTTCTTCTTTCTGCACAACGTAAAACGGCCCCTTACGGGGCCGTTTGTCATTTTATTGTTTTAAAGTCGCACTGCTTTTCTTACGCTCAGCTTACTGGTTGTAAGCATTCTCACCGTGGCTGTTTACATCCAGACCTTCACGCTCCTGATCTTCCGGAACACGCAGACCTACAATCATGTCAGCCACTTTAAAGGCGATAAAGGCAACCACACCGGTCCAGACAATGGTCACACCGACGCTGAACAACTGGATCCAGACCTGGTGAGCCATGGTCACGCCTTCGGCATAACCCACGCCACCCAGAGAAGAGGAAGCGAACACACCAGTCAGGATACAGCCCACGATGCCACACACGCCGTGTACACCGAACACATCACAAGGGTCATCCACGCGCAGCCATTTCTTCAGGGTGGTCACACCCCACAGGCCAGCCAGCCCCCCCACAATACCGATAATCAACGCACCGCCAACACCCACATAACCACAAGCTGGGGTAATAGCCACCAGACCGGCAATCACGCCAGAGCAAACGCCCAGCAGTGAAGGTTTGCCGCGCAGAGCCCACTCACCGAAGGTCCAGCTCAGCATCGCACCGGCAGTTGCCATTACGGTGTTCAGGAAGGCCAGGCCCGCGATTTCATTGGCTGCACTGGCGGAGCCAGCGTTAAAGCCGAACCAGCCCACATACAGAATTGCGGTACCGGTGAAGACCATTGGCAGATTGTGTGGTTTAAAGGCTTCTTTACCAAAACCAGCACGTTTGCCCACCAGATAAGCCCCAACCAGGCCAGCCACAGCGGCGTTGATGTGCACCACAGTACCGCCCGCGAAGTCCAGCGCGCCGTCCTGAGCCAGCAGACCACCTGACCACACCATATGGGCAATAGGCAGATAGGAAAAGGTCAGCCAGATCGCCACAAAAATCAGTACCGCGGAGAAGCGAACACGTTCAGCGATTGAACCAACAATCAGCCCCACGGTGATACATGCGAAAGAAGCCTGGAAAGAGACGTGGATATACTGATAGAAAGTGCCAACCAGTGCGGTCAGCTGGATGTTTTTCAACATCGCCATGCTGAAGCCGCCGAAGAAGGCATTACCTTCACTGAAGGCCAGTGAATAGCCGTAAACCATCCACAGCACGCAAACCATAGCGAAGGTCACGGAGACCTGGGTCATCATCGATAGCACGTTTTTAGCGCGGATCAGGCCGCCGTAAAACAGGGCAATGCCGGGTAACGTCATAAACAACACCAGCGCGGTGCAAATCATCATAAAGGCGTTGTCGGCTTTATCTACCACCACCGGTGCTGCCGCCATCGCGAGCGACGGTAACAGGGTCAGGCTGGCAAGGCCAAATACAGCGAGTTTTTTGTTCATTTTATCCCATCCCATCACAATTCTTAGCCCCGAGATTACAGTGCGGCTTCGTCAGTTTCGCCAGTACGGATACGAATGACTCGCTGCAGTTCTGCAACAAAGATCTTACCGTCACCAATTTTACCGGTGTATGCAGCTTTGCTAATCACATCAATCACTTCATCAAGCTGATCGTCTGCAATCGCAATGTCTATTTTTACTTTTGGCAGGAAGTTCACGCTGTACTCAGCACCGCGATAAAGCTCTGCATGCCCTTTCTGGCGACCAAAACCTTTCACTTCGGTTACGGTCAGCCCCTGAATACCGATAGAGGACAGTGCTTCACGCACGTCTTCTAATTTAAACGGTTTGATTACCACGGTAACCAGCTTCATACGATCCCCTCCAGGTATTAAAAACAGTTGTTTCGCCCGACATGGACTGATTAAAGCAAAGGCTGTGCCATATATTTAAAAATGGCATTTTTCAGACGATTAGTCAGTCCGGCTCTGAGTCTGCCCCTCGCTGCTAAATTTCGCATATGCCTTTGGGGGATAAAGCAGCCACAAAAAACGCACCATAAAGGTGCGTAATGATTCAAGGCTGTGCAAAAGACCATTTTAAGGTCGGTTCGCGCCTGTTATTGGTGCAGCGAGACGGTCAGATTTTCAGTGCTTCACCAGCCTCCAGCTCTTCTCCGACCAGCTGTAACTGATACATTTGCCAGTAGCGCCCCTGTTTCTCCAGCAGCTCCCGGTGGCTCCCCTGCTCCACGGCACGGCCACGGTGCAACACCAGAATGGTGTCCGCCTCGGTAATGGTGGAAAGACGGTGGGCAATGACCACCAGCGTGGTCTGCTGGCGAACCGCCCGCAGAGCTTTCTGAATAGCCTGCTCAGTGCCGGAATCGATGTTGGCCGTGGCTTCATCAAGGATCAGGATTTCCGGTGCGGCCACCAGCACACGGGCCATGGCCAGCAACTGTTTCTGCCCGACCGACAGAGTGTTACCCTGCTCACCCAGCCGGGTATGAATGCCGTCAGCCAGGCCTCTTGCCAGCCCTGCCAGCTGCACCGTTTCCAGAGCCTGCCACACCGCCTCTTCACTGATATCCCGCCCGAGCGTAACATTGGCAAAGAAAGTGTCGGCCAGCACCACCGGATCCTGCTGTACCATTGCCACACTCTGCCTCAGTGCACTGTGGGTGAGCGAAGTAAGCGGCCTTCCATCAAGGCGAATTTCACCCTGAACGATGGGGTAATACCCCATCATCAGGTTGGCGAGGGTGCTTTTTCCGCTGCCGGTGTGCCCCACCAGCGCCACAAAGTTTCGGGACGGCACCTGCAGGTTGATATCGCTGAGAACGTTGCGGTCGTCGCGATAGGCAAAGGTCAGATTTTCGATATCGATGGTCCCCGACGTCAACGGCCGGGTATCACTGCCATAGCGCTGGCGCGGCGCATCCATCAGCTCAAAGATCCGCTCGCCTGCCACCACTGCCTGCTGCAACATCGACTGCTGAGTGGTCAGCTCGATCAGCGGCTCATTCAACCTGCCGAGATAGCTGATAAACGCATAGAGCACGCCCACTTCAAAGCTGCCTCCGGAAGAGAAGCCAAACAGCATAAGCAACCCGCAGAGGATCAGCGCGGAGAACAAACTGAGCAGCGGACGCAGCAGGAAGCCGTCCAGTCGCAGTGTCTCCATCCTTGCCAGATAGTGGGAACGGCTGGCCTCGCCCATTCGTTCTCCAAAGCGGGCCTGCTGGCGGAACTGCTGGATCACACTCATCCCATTAATCACTTCATTGAAGCCGTTATTGATATCGGCCAGATAACTACGCACCCGACGCACAATTGGTGTGCTGTAACGCTGGTAGATCAACATGACGGCGATCACTGCCGGGAAGATGGCGAGAGCGACCAACGCCATCCGCCAGTCCAGACTGAACATCGCCACCAGCATTGCACCAATAAGCGCGGCGCTGCGTAGCACGGTCGCCACCACCGTGACGTAGAGGTCGCGGACCACTTCAGTATCGTTGGTCACGCGGGAAATTATTTGCCCGACTGGCTGAGTATCAAAGGCGCTCAGAGGCTGTCGCAGTGCGGCATCCATCACGTCCGTACGCAGGCGCTGAACCACCCCGACAGCGGCCTGGTTGAACAGCAGCGACTGCCAGTAATGCAGCGAGGCCGCAAGGATTTGCAGCAGGATAAAGCTGACTGCCAGACCGGCCACCAGCCCCACCGGCATACGGTGTTTTGCCACCATATTGTCGATAAAATAGCTGACCAGCACCGGGCCAAGCACTTCCGCCGCCGCCGCGATCCACAGCAACAGTACCGCCAGCCCGAGGGATTTACGCCACGGCGATCCATAACTCAACAGCCTTTTTAACGTCGGCCAGAGTTGGGGCAGATTAGCCATGGGGAACCCCCTTCTCGATTTCATCTTCGTCCAGGGCGGCTTCAAGTTGCTGATAACGATACATATCCTGATACCAACCGCTTTGCACAGCCAGGTCTTCGTGCCGGCCGCGCTGGGCCACAGCGCCATTCTGCATCACCAGAATTTCACTGGCTTCAGTCAGTGCCGAGAGCCGGTGAGCGCTGATAATTACCGTTCTTCCTGCTCCCCACCTCCGGAGGTTATGCAGGATCAGATGCTCGGTGCGGCCATCCACTGCCGAAAGCGCATCATCGAGGATCAGGATTTCGGCATCCAGCAGCAGCGCCCTGGCAATGGAGATGCGCTGCTTCTGCCCGCCGGACAACATCACGCCACGCTCGCCGACTTCGGTCTCGTAACCCTGCGGCAGCCGCAGAATGTCATCATGAACGTTGGCCAGTCTTGCGGCCTGTTCAATGTCTACCCGGCTGGCCGCAGGACGCCCCAGCGCAATATTGTTGGCTACCGTATCAGAGAACAGGAAAGGGGTCTGGCTGACCACCGCCATCCGGCTGCGCCAGCTGTCCAGCCGGATCTGCGGCAGCGGAATGCCGTGGTAGCGAATATCGCCCTGAGCGATATCAAAGTGGCGCTGGATCAGACTCAGCAGGGTACTTTTTCCTGAGCCGGTCGGGCCGCACAACCCCAGCATCTGGCCAGGTTTAACGCTGGCATTCACGTGGCGCAATGAAGGTCTGGCACCGGGATAGCAGAACTCGCGGATGGCAATCTGCAGATGACCACGCTCTTCCGGCAGTGTTTTGCTGCCGTCTTCCACCGCCGGAGCCTCGGCCAGCAGCGAACGGATCCTGCTCCACGCCGCGCTGCCACGCTCCACGATATTAAACATCCACGCCAGCGCCAGCATTGGCCAGATCATCAGGCCCAGATACATCACAAAGCTGGTCAGTTGCCCCAGCGTCATCTCGCCGTGCCAGACCAGCCAGCTGCCGCCGCCAACCGCCAGCAGGTTAGACATGCCGATAGCGATATAGATTGTGGGATCAAAACGGGCATCAACGCGGGCCACGCGCAGGTTTTTCTTCCCGGTGTCGCGGGCGATTTCGGCAAACTGTCCGGACTGGTGATCTTCCAGGCCGAAAGCCTTGATCATCCGGATACTGGTCAGGCTTTCCTGAGTCTGATCGTTCAGCGAGGAGAACGCCGCCTGCGCCAGCTTGAAGCGCTGATGCAGCTGATCGCCATAGCGCTTGATCACCAGCGCCATGATCGGCATCGGCAACAGCGCCAGCAGGGTCAGCTGCCAGCTGATTTGCGTGCTCATCACGATCAGCACTGCCAGCCCCATCACCAGCGAATCGACCAGCGTCAGCACCCCTTCGCCAGCGGCGAACACTACGCGATCCACATCGTTGGTCGCGCGGGCGATAAGATCCCCGGTACGATGGCGCAGGTAGAATTCAGGGTGCTGACGGCTAAGCTGCCGGTAAAAGTCCTGGCGGAGTTCAACCGCCAGCTGATAAGAAGCACCGAACAACAGCACACGCCAGACGTAACGCAGCAGATAGACCACCACGGCAGTGATCAGCATTACGCCGATCCACATCATCAGCCGCGATCCGCTCATCTGTTGGTGAGTCACGCCATCCACAATAATGCCAACAATTTTCGGTGGCAGCAGCTGTAGCAACGCGATAATAATCAGCAGGAACACGGCCCCCAGATAGCGCCGCCATTCGCGAATAAAGTACCAGCTTAATTGGCTAAACAGTCGCACAGTAAACATCCCGGTTAAGATTGAGCGAGGTGATCATCAGGCGGCCATCAGTTCAGCGGCAACGCCGTGGTGTATTTTATCTCTTCCATCGCAAAGCTCGAAGTGACGTCCAGCAAACCTGGAACCCCGTTCACTAAACGCTTATAAAAGGCATCGTAAGTCTTCATATCGGCTACCTGAATACGCAGGAGGTAGTCGTATTCCCCGGCCATGCGGTAGCAACCCATCACTTCCGGCATCCCCTGCACCACTTCAACGAACTGCTGATACCAGCTGCTGCTGTGCTGCTGAGTTTTGATCAACATAAAGGCAGTGAGTGACAGTGAGAGTTTCTCCGGATCTAACAGCGCCACCCGGCCGCGAATATAGCCCTCATCTTCCAGCCTTTTCAAGCGTTTCCAGCACGGCGTAGTGGTCAGATGGACCGCATCAGCCAGCGCCTGCAGCGACAGCGTACAGTCCTGCTGCAGGAGCGCCAGTAGTTTCAGGTCGGTTTTATCTGTCATTTGCCACTCCAGGAGAATAAATTTCTCTTAAAGGCCGATTATAAAGCAAAGAGAGTAAACCTTTTTTCCCGTTAATGCCGTACTCTTTAGCAAAATTTCACCAGGGCAGAACAGATGAACGACTCATGGGTTTCCCGTGCAATACAAGAGATTAACGCCGATGTGCAGCGCTCGGCCGATACCCACCTGATGCGGGTGCCGCTGCCTGCTTATCCTGGCATCTGGCTCTACCTGAAAGATGAAAGCACCCATCCGAGCGGCAGCCTCAAGCACCGGCTGGCGCGATCGCTGTTTCTCTATGGCTTGTGCAACGGCTGGATTAAAGAAGGCACGCCGATTATCGAAGCCTCTTCGGGCAGTACCGCCGTTTCCGAAGCCTATTTTGCCCGTTTGCTCGGCCTGCCGTTTATTGCAGTGATGCCTGCGACCACCGCAAAGCGCAAAGTCGAACAGATCGCTTTCTACGGCGGCCGCTGCCACTTTGTCTCCGATCCCTGCCAGATGTATGCAGAATCAGAGCGGCTGGCTCGCGAGCTGAACGGCCATTTTATGGATCAGTTCACCTATGCGGAGCGCGCAACCGACTGGCGCGGCAATAACAATATCGCCGACAGTATTTTTCAGCAGATGAAGAGCGAGCCGTTCCCCATTCCGGACACCATTGTAATGAGCGCCGGTACGGGCGGCACCTCGGCTACTCTGGGCCGCTACCTGCGCTATCAGGGCCATCCGACTAAGCTGATGGTGGTGGATCCGGAAAATTCAGTCTTCTTCGAATACTGGCACCTGCGTGACATGTCACTGAGCAATGCCTGCGGCAGCAAAATTGAAGGGATCGGTCGTCCGCGCGTCGAGCCCTCTTTTATTACTGAAGTGGTCGATCAGATGCTCAAAGTGCCCGACGCCGCCAGTATCGCCACCATGCTGTGGCTGGAGAAACAGCTGGGGCGTAAAGCAGGGCCGTCCACCGGTACCAATGTCTGGGGTGCCCTGACGGTAGCGAAATGGATGAAGGAAGAGAATCGCAATGGTTCGATTGTTACGTTGATGTGCGACAGCGGCGAGCGTTATCTGGAGACTTACTACAATCCGGAATGGGTGACGCAGAACATCGGTGATATCAGCGCATGGCAGCAACAGCTTCTGGATTAAGTTTGCATACATGGCTGGTCTGGTGGCCGGGTGGCTGATAAAAAGCCGGACATCCTCTCCGGCACACTGGAAGCGGGCCTCAGTATTCGGGGGAATAGGCGAGGTTTGGGTTGGTAAGCCAGTGGTTAAGATAATGAGACACGCCCTGTGTCTCGCAATGTCCGATAACGGGTAAATGGGGCAGCAGCGCTTTCAGCTGGCTCATCGCATTGCCCATGATAAAACCGCGTCCGACGCTTTCCAGCATTTCACGGTCGTTCATGGCGTCGCCAAAGGCCATGCACTCAGCCAGGCTCAGGTCCAGCGAGGCGGTCAGCGCAGCCAGCGCGCTGCCTTTATTACAGCCCACCGGCATCACTTCCAGACAGTGCCGCGCAGAGAAACAGAAATGGGCACGATCGCCCAGTGCATCACGCAACTGACCCTGTAGCTGGCAAAGCTCTTCATGATCGGCAATAAAACAAATTTTCGTCACCTGGTGTGCCGGAAGGCGTTTCAGGTCGGTGAGCTGATAGCGGAAACCACTCATCTGATGGGCATGGAGAACTTCCGGGACATCGTCCTGTGTCAGCCAGCCGTCGTCGTTGAACACGTGCAGACTGGCAGTGGTATCCCAGCGGGTGTGGATCACCTGTTCGGCCACCTCCGGTGACAGGTCAGTGCCTGCCAGCAAATTGCCCTGCTGGTCATGAACGCGGGTGCCGTTACCGCTGATCAGATAAGCACTGAGCTGCAAACCGGCAATCAGCGGCTGCATCTCCTGCCAGTGACGACCGGTGGCAAAAGCCAGGACCACGCCGCGTTCCGCCAGCGCATGGAGCGCCCTGATGGTGGTCGTTCCTAACTGATGGTCAGGCATCAATAAAGTGCCATCCATATCAAACGCTGCCAGACGAGCCATTGCCACTCCTGAAGATGATTCACCGATGGCTGAGTATCCCCTGGTATTTACGGAACTAATAGTGAATACTTTTGAAAAACTGTTCCGGGTTTACTATGCGTCAGCTCAATCGCCTTAACCAGTATCAGCGCCTGTGGCAAATCAGTCAGGGCAAAATGCAGCTGACCAGCGTGGCAGAGATTGCCCTGCACTGCTTCTGCAGCGAGCGGCATGCCCGTACCCTGCTCAGCCAATGGCAGCAGCAGGGCTGGCTGAGCTGGCATTCGCAGCCCGGCCGGGGCAAACGCGGCGAGTTGAGTTTTATCGAATCTCCCGAGCACCTGCGCAGTGGCCTGCTGCAACAACAGCTCGATCAGGGGTTGCCTCATCAGGCCCTGCAGCTGGTGCAGATCGAACCGGATCAGCTCAGCCAGCTGCTGAAACCCTTTATGGGCGGCCAGTGGCTGGATGACCGCCCTACGTTACGTATCCCTTACTACCGGCAGCTCGATCCACTCGATCCCTCAGAACTGCCCGGACGGGCGGAGCAGCATCTGGCGAAACAGCTGTTTTCCGGCCTGACGCGCTTCGAAGATGATCAGGTAGTGGCCGATCTGGCCCACCACTGGCAGTGCAGTGAAGACGGGCTGAGCTGGTTTTTCTTCCTGCGCCCGCAACTTTACTGGCACAACGGTGAGCGAGTCTCTTCACAACAGCTACTGCAACGCCTGCAACAGATACTGGCTAACCCGGAAGGACAACGGCTGCTGAGCAGCGTTAAGTCGCTTTCCCTGCCGCAGGCAATGTGCCTGCGCATCGATCTGCATCAACCGGACAACTGGCTGGCTTACCGCCTGGCTACCGTACCCTGCCTGCTGACCCATCCGGAAGATAAACAACTGGGCACCGGTCCGTGGCGTCTGGCCAGCTGGTCTGCCGGGCTGGTCAGAATTGAGAACCATGAACGCTATCATGGTGCCCTGCCGCTGATGCAGGCGGTGGAATACTGGATCACCCCGCAGTTGTTCGATAAAGCGCTTGGCTCCAGCTGCCGCCATCCGGTACAGATTGCTATCGGTGAGAATCATGAACTGTCGCTGCTGCGTCCGGTCAGCCGCCGCATCAGCCTGGGCTTTTGCTATCTGGCCCTGCGCCCCAACACC
This sequence comes from Erwinia sp. 009765445, assembly GCF_058137865.1. Lineage (NCBI taxonomy): Bacteria > Pseudomonadati > Pseudomonadota > Gammaproteobacteria > Enterobacterales > Erwiniaceae > Erwinia > Erwinia sp. 009765445. The sequence goes on along the minus strand of NZ_JBYUWC010000006.1, from coordinate 17,027 downwards.
AACCTCTCGGCCTGGCAGGCACTGTCACTGATGACGTTAATCCGCCGTAAGCAGCTGGTCGATCAGCTACCGCTGGAAGAAGGTCTGATCATGCCCAGCCAGGAGATGCTGCCCGGCTGGTCCCTGCCTGAAACGCAGCCATACCATGACGAGCCTTTGCCGGAGAAGCTCAGCCTGCACTACCACCTGCCGGTTGAGCTGCATGTGATGGCGGAAAAACTTAAAGAGGTGCTGGCCGGGGAAGGCTGCGAACTGACGCTGCATTTCCACAACGGAAAAGACTGGCGGGGCTACAACGGACTGGAGAGCGCCGATATTATTATGGGCGACCGGCTGATTGGTGAAGCGCCGGAGTTTACCCTGGAAAGCTGGCTGCGGCTCGATCCGTTATGGCCGGCGGTTTTGGGAAAAAAGGATTTTGCCAGACTGCTGAACAGGCTCAGCAAAATTCAGCAGGAGCCTGATGAAGCGCTGCGCCTGCAGGGGCTGCGTGAGACGTTTCAACAGCTGATGGCACGGGCGGCAGTGACGCCACTGTTCAACTATCGTTATCAGGTCAGCGCCCCGCCGGGCGTGGAAGGCATCGCGCTGAATGCCTGGGGATGGTTTGATTTTTCCCGCGCGTGGATCCCGCCGCCGGTGGCAATCCCGTGAACAGGTCTGGGCTTCCGCTCCATCAGGCAGTACCATACGGCGCAACAAATAAATAAGGTGAACAGTATGAAACGTGCAGTAGTGGTTTTCAGCGGTGGTCAGGACTCAACAACCTGTCTGATTCAGGCATTAAAGCAGTATGACGAGGTGCACTGCATCACCTTCGACTACGGCCAGCGTCACCGCGCGGAAATCGATATTGCGCAGCAACTCTCCCGCGATCTGGGTGCCCGTGCGCACAAGGTGCTGGACGTAACCCTGCTCAATGAGCTGGCGGTCAGCAGCCTGACGCGCGACAGCATTCCCGTCCCTGCTTACGATCCGGATGCCAGCGGTCTGCCAAGTACCTTTGTCCCGGGCCGCAATATCCTCTTTCTGACCCTGGCTTCAATCTATGCATACCAGGTTGAAGCCGAAGCGGTGATCACCGGCGTGTGTGAAACTGACTTTTCCGGCTATCCCGACTGCCGCGATGAGTTTGTGAAGGCCCTGAATCACGCGGTAGAGCTGGGAATGGCGCGCCCCGTACGCTTTGAAACGCCGCTGATGTGGCTGAACAAAGCGGAAACCTGGGCGCTGGCCGACTACTGGCAGCAACTGCCGCTGGTGCGAAACGAAACTCTGACCTGTTACAACGGCTTGAAGGGCGACGGCTGTGGCGAATGTGCTGCCTGCCATTTACGCGCCAGCGGGCTAAAGGAGTATCAGATCAGCAGCGCTACCGTGATGCAGGAAATGCAGCGCAAGACGGGTTTACGCTGACAGCATCTGCTCCATCCTGCGCTTCAGCTCTCCCTCCATCGGCTGCGCTTTTTGCGTGCGCAGATCGATACAGACAAAGGTCAGCCGTGAATCCGCCACGGCTTCGCCGCCCGGTGACAGGATGACGGTCTGACCAATCACCCCGCTTTTGCCCCCCAGCTCCAGTAGCTGACTGTTGATTTCCAGTACGTCGCCAAGCACCGCCGGGCGGCGATAATTAATATTGATATTCACCACCACAAAAGCCAGCCGGTTTTCCGTCATCCAGTCAAAGGCCTCCAGCTTTTCCAGCCAGGCCCAGCGCGCCTCCTCCAGAAATTCCAGGTAGCGAGCATTGTTAACGTGCTGATAGACATCCAGGTGATAGCCGCGAACTTTAATCGTGGTCTGCATAGCGCTTCTGCCCCTTTTAAAAAATAGAGGTCACACCAACTGGTATGACCTCTGACAGATTAGCAGCCCGCCATTAAGCGGGAGACGCGCTTTCGCAAAGTCGCGAAGGCGATCACAGTTTCAGCCGTGACAGATTCCGCTCCACCAGCGCATTGCCCATCCCCGGCACCTCTTTCAACTGTTCGACCTGAGTGAAGTCGCCGTACTCCTCGCGGTAGCTGACAATAGCCTGAGCTTTTTTCAGCCCAACGCCATTCAGCGCGGCGGCCAGCTCCTCAGCCGTTGCCTGGTTAATGCTGACCTGACCGCCCAGTGCGGACGGAGAAGCCACCTGGCTGCGTGGAGAGCTGTTCTGACCAGCTTCTGCGCTGGCCTGCCCGCTCACCGGTGCACTGACCTGTCCGGTGGCCGTTGCCACTGTGTTCGCCTGTTCGGCCTGAGCCGGTAACATTGCAGTACCAATCAGTAAGGCAAAGCTCAACGCTGAAACTACTTTGTTTTGCATGCTGTTTTCCTCCATGTGTTTGACAGCGAAGCCAGGGTACTCCTGCCCCGGCACCATCACAAACGGCAGAAAACAGAAATGGAAAAGGCCGCATAAGCGGCCTTTGATATTGCATTGCGTTGCAAAAAATGTGCGAGGCTTACTGGGCCTGTGCAGCTGCACCGTATTTGATTTTGCCTTCTTTACGCAGGTTGCTGAGCAGAGCTTCAAACGCGATCTGCGCGTTGTTCTGCGTCACGCCCTGAATCATCGCTTTCTTCTGCCCATCCGGCATTGAACCGCTGCGAACCTGATCCAGCGCCACCAGCACCACATTGCCCTGACCATCTTCACTGACCGCATAACCCGGCTTGTCTTTCTCCGGCAGCGGCATGGTAAAGGCGGACTGGGTGATGGCATCCTGACCGTTACGGGTCAGCGTTTTCTGCGCGCTGAAGCTGAGGTTAGCCGCTTTCATCGCCTCATCGCCTTTGCCCGCTTTCAGATCGGCCATCAGCTTCTCTGCCTGCGCTTTCGCTTCTTTCTGCGCTTTTTCAGTTTTCAGCATGTCGGTGATCTGAGCGGTCACTTCACTCAGCGGTTTCACCGCTTCAGGTTTGTGGGCACTGATACGCAGCACAAAAGCACGGTCGCCATCGACGGTAATGATGTCCGAGTTGCTGCCCGGCGCGCCGTTCTCACCGACCAGGCCGCCGTTGAAAATAGCCTGCTCTACTGGTTTGAAGTTCAGCTCTGCCGGAGGGGTGTCGTGGCTGAACCAGCCCGTCTCCACCGCTTTTACGCCTGCGGCTTCTTCAGCACCTGCCAGTGACTCGTTGTCGTTGCTGGCTGCATCACTGACTTTCTGCTGCAGTTTGTAATAGGCATCAACCGCTTTTTCCTGCTTCACTTTCGCGGCAATGTCGTCATGAACCGCAGACAGTGGTTTGACCTGCTGTGCCTGCACATCATCCAGGCGGGCGACAATAAAGCCCACGGAAGACTTAATCACGCCAGAAAGCTGACCTTTCTGAGTAAGGCCTGCGTTTTTCAGCTCGTCCGGCGTGGTGTCCGGCTCCAGCCAGCCCATGTCACCACCGTTACGTGCGGAGATCGGGTCAGCTGATTTCTGCTTTGCCAGCGCGGCAAAGTCACCGCCTTTTTTCAGCGCATCCAGCACCGACTGGGCATCAGCCTCAGTTTTGGTCTGAATAATGCTAAAGCGGCTGCGCTGCGGCTGGGTGTAATCCGCCTGATGCTGATCGTACCAGCTCTGGATATCGCTCTCGCTGGCCGTTTCCTGCAGGGAAGCCGCATCCAGTTTGATATAGCTGACGCGGAACTGCTCAGGCGTCATGAAGTTGTTTTTGTTCTGCTCGTAGTAGTTCTTCACTTCTTCGTCGCTGACGGTCTGTTTTGCGCTCAGTGCGCTCACATTGATCGTCGCTTCGCGCACCAGACGCTCCTGAGAAACCAGAGCGGCCAGCGCATCGGTTTCACCCTTCAGCATAAAGTCGGTGCCAGTGACAGAGGCCACCAGCTGCTGGGTGGTCAGCTGCTTACGCAGTGCTTCCGCATACTGATCGGCCGAAAAGCCCATATTATTGATAATGCCCAGATATTTGGCGTTGTCGAACTTGCCGTTAGTCTGGAAAGCGGGCTGGCTGAAGATCGCCTGCTTGATCTGTGCGTCGCTGATCGCCAGGCCGAGGTCTTTCGCATACTGATCCAGTAAGCGTTCATCGATCAGCTGAGACAGCGCCTGCTGGCGGACCTGCTGCAGATAGGCCGGGTTGCTCGCCAGTTGGGAGAACTGATCGCCCAGCTGCTGCTGCTGGCGTGAACGCTCGCTGGAGAACGCTCTTTCAAGCTGTGCGCGGCTGATTTCCTGCCCGTTAACTTTGGCTGCATAATCCCCGTTGCCGCCAATCAGGTAGTTGCCCACCCCGGTCAGGATAAAAGACAGGCAGATCAGACCCAATATAATTTTGAGCACGACATGGTTCGACGCCGCGCGTAAATTGTCCATCATGGTGTGACAACACTCCGCTGTAGTGTGAATGTAAAACCTTGAGCTTTCGTCCCACGTTCCCAGGAACGCTCCACGCCGCTGCGTATCAGGCCCGGTGATCGTTGAAAAAAAGGCACATCAGTATCCTGATGTGCCCCGTATGGTACATGAGAACGCCTGGACAGTCCTCATTGTGACCAGAGAAATTGCTCAGAACGCCTTAATTAACGGCGTCTTTCAGCGCTTTACCGGCACGGAAGCCTGGTACTTTACCCGCTGGAATAGTAATTTCTTTGCCGGTTTGTGGATTACGACCGGTACGCTCTGAACGCTCACGAACAGAGAAGGTCCCGAAACCGACCAGCGCGACTTCATCGCCTGCTTTCAGGGAATCAGAAACAGAACCCATAAAAGCATCTAATACACGTCCGGCTGCCGCTTTAGAAATATCAGCATTTGCAGCGATTTTGTCGATCAACTGTGACTTATTCACTCAATCATCCCCTATGATTATTCACTTCGCGGTCAGGCTTCCCACCTGCCACGAACGCGCATCAGTTATGTAAGATTTTTGTCTGTTGAGCCGTAACAGGATGCCGCATGCTTTGGCCTTCACTGGCTTAACAGCCCTCTAAATTAGCGGCACAAAAAAAAGCTGGCAAGTCCGAATTTGCCTGCCAGCTCTGGTTTTGTGGTCTTTTTGTCTTAAATCACTATTTTGCGGTGGCAACCTGCATGCCGTAAGGCGCATTTTGCAGTGCCAGGGTCAGCACTTCCTCAATACGCTTGACCGGATGGATGTCCAGATCGGCAATAACGTTGTCCGGGATCTCTTCCAGATCGCGTTTATTTTCGTCCGGGATCAGCACGGTTTTGATGCCACCACGGTGTGCAGCCAGCAGTTTTTCTTTCAGGCCGCCGATTGGCAGAACCTGACCGCGCAGCGTGATCTCACCGGTCATCGCAACATCGGCACGCACCGGGTTACCTGTCAGGCAGGAGACCAGCGCGGTGCACATTGCGATACCGGCACTTGGACCATCCTTCGGCGTTGCCCCTTCAGGAACGTGCACGTGGATGTCGCGTTTTTCATAGAAGTCGCCGTTGATACCCAGCTTCTCCGCACGGGCGCGCACCACGGTCAGCGCTGCCTGAATGGACTCCTGCATCACTTCACCCAGTGAACCGGTGTAGGTCAGCTTGCCTTTGCCCGGCACGCAGGCGGTTTCGATGGTTAGCAGGTCGCCGCCTACTTCCGTCCACGCCAGACCAGTTACCTGACCCACGCGGTTTTCGCTGTCGGCACGACCGTAGTCATAGCGCTGTACGCCCAGATAATCTTTCAGGTTGTCCGCATTGATCTCAATATGCTTGATGGATTTGTCCATCAGCAGCGTTTTCACTGCTTTACGGCACAGCTTGGACAGTTCGCGCTCAAGGCTACGCACACCAGCTTCGCGGGTGTAGTAACGGATGATGCCCACAATCGCGCTGTCATCCACGGTCAGCTCGCTTGGCTTCAGGGCATTACGCTCAATCTGCTTGGACAGCAGGTGCTGTTTGGCAATATTGAGTTTCTCGTCCTCGGTGTAACCCGACAGGCGGATGACTTCCATACGATCCAGCAGCGGAGCCGGGATGTTCATTGAGTTAGACGTTGCCACGAACATCACGTCGGAGAGATCGTAATCCACTTCCAGGTAGTGATCGTTAAAGGCAATGTTCTGTTCCGGATCGAGCACTTCCAGCAGGGCGGAAGCCGGATCGCCGCGCATGTCAGAAGACATCTTGTCGATCTCATCCAGCAGGAACAGTGGGTTTTTCACCCCAACTTTCGCCATTTTCTGGATCAGTTTGCCCGGCATGGAGCCGATATAGGTACGGCGGTGACCACGGATTTCCGCTTCGTCACGCACGCCACCCAGCGCCATCCGCACATATTTACGGCCTGTAGCTTTGGCGATGGACTGACCCAGAGAGGTTTTACCCACGCCAGGAGGTCCCACCAGACACAGGATCGGCCCTTTGATTTTGCTGACGCGGCTCTGCACGGCTAAATATTCCAGGATACGGTCTTTCACCCGCTCCAGGCCGAAGTGGTCGGTATCCAGTGTTTCCTGCGCCTTCACCAGATCCTTCTTCACCTTGCTGCGTGCGTTCCACGGAACCTGCACCATCCAGTCGATATAACCACGAACCACGGTAGCTTCAGCAGACATCGGCGACATCATCTTCAGCTTCTGCAGCTCGGCTTCGGTTTTGTCACGCGCCTCTTTCGGCATTTTCGCCGCGTCGATTTTGCGTTTCAGCGCTTCATTTTCGTCAGGCGCATCGTCCATCTCGCCCAGCTCTTTCTGAATCGCCTTCATCTGTTCGTTCAGGTAGTACTCGCGCTGGCTTTTTTCCATCTGCTTTTTGACGCGGTTACGGATGCGCTTCTCAACCTGCAGCAGGTCAATCTCCGACTCCATCATCGCCATCAGATATTCCAGACGCTCGTTCACATCTGACATTTCCAGCACGGACTGTTTATCCGCCAGCTTCAGCGGCATATGGGCGGCCACGGTATCGGCCAGGCGCGCCGCATCCTCGATGCTGTTCAGGGAAGTCAGCACCTCGGGAGGGATTTTTTTGTTCAGTTTGATGTAGCCTTCAAACTGATTGATGGCCGTACGCACCAGCACTTCCTGCTCGCGCTCGTCAATTTCCGGCGAGGCCAGGTACTCGGCCTGGGCAGTAAAGTGGTCGCCATTGTCAGCCAGCGTGGTGATATGCGCACGCTGCAGACCTTCTACCAGCACTTTAACCGTACCGTCAGGCAGCTTAAGCATCTGCAGGATGGAAGCCACGGTCCCTACAGAGAAGAGATCGTTAATGCCAGGTTCATCCGTTGAAGCCTCTTTCTGAGCGACCAGCATGATCTTTTTGTCATGATCCATGGCCGCTTCAAGGCAGCGAATCGATTTTTCACGGCCAACAAACAACGGAATTACCATGTGCGGATAAACCACTACGTCACGCAACGGCAACACAGGGATTTCAATGCGTTCAGAACGCTCAGGATTCATAGAGCTCTCTCTTAGTTTAATTTCCGCCAGGGTGATGGGAACCGCAACAGACACTCATAGCAGTTTTACCCACAGGTAGTTGAGTATATGGGGATGAATATAAGACATTCAACGTTCTGTGCGAGAGAAAAACAAAAGGGGGAAAAATTTCCCCCTTTTTAAGATAACTGACTGGAAAGATGTGGTTATTTATTCACCAGAAGCCTGCTGCGCTTCGTGTTTTCCATAGATCAGCATCGGTTCGGTCTGGCCGTCGATCACTGAATCGTCAATCACCACTTTTTCCACGTCGTCCATTGAAGGGAGGTCATACATGGTATTCAGCAGCGCACCTTCCACGATGGAGCGGAGGCCACGTGCACCGGTTTTGCGTGACATCGCCTTTTTGGCAATCGCCGTCAGGGCTTCGTCGCGGAACTCCAGCTCCACGCCTTCCAGATTAAACAATGCCTGATACTGCTTGGTCAGGGCATTTTTCGGTTCGCGCAGAATCTGGATCAGCGCTTCTTCACTCAGTTCATTCAGCGTTGCCACGACGGGCAGGCGACCGATAAACTCAGGGATCAGACCAAATTTTATCAGATCTTCCGGCTCAACCTGTTCCAGCAGCTGACCTTCCGTCGCTTTCTGCGATTTGCCTTTCACCGTGGCACCAAAACCAATACCGGATCCGGTTTCCACGCGCTGCGAGATCACTTTATCCAGGCCGGCAAACGCACCGCCACAGATAAACAGGATTTTGGAGGTATCAACCTGCAGGAATTCCTGCTGCGGATGCTTGCGTCCACCCTGCGGTGGCACGGCAGCCACGGTCCCTTCAATCAGCTTCAGCAGTGCCTGCTGAACGCCCTCACCCGACACGTCACGGGTGATGGAAGGGTTATCAGATTTGCGGGAGATTTTATCGATTTCATCGATATAAACGATCCCACGCTGCGCTTTCTGTACGTCATAGTCGCACTTCTGCAGCAGCTTCTGAATGATGTTCTCGACGTCTTCACCCACATAACCGGCTTCGGTCAGGGTGGTGGCATCGGCCATGGTGAACGGAACGTCCAGCAGGCGAGCCAGGGTTTCGGCCAGCAGTGTCTTACCGCTACCGGTCGGGCCGATCAGCAGAATGTTACTTTTGCCAAGCTCGATGCCGTTGCTGGTATCGCCGTTACGCAGACGTTTGTAGTGGTTATAGACCGCCACTGCCAGCACTTTCTTCGCTCTTTCCTGACCGATAACGTAATCGTCGAGGTGATGGCGGATTTCATGCGGCGTCGGCAGCGCACTACGCTCGCGATGCGGCGCGACTTCTTTAATCTCTTCGCGAATGATGTCGTTACACAAGTCGACACATTCATCGCAGATATACACTGACGGGCCGGCAATCAGCTTGCGCACTTCATGCTGGCTTTTGCCGCAAAAAGAGCAGTACAGCAGCTTTCCTGAACCGTCTTTGCGCTTATCTGTCATCAGTTAACCTCTTCTGTTTTTCTTCGTCCGCACTTTATTGCGGCGATGATGCCGCCTGGCGGCACCCTCATTCGTCGCTTACGCCCCTGCAGTAACTATAGACGACTCAGAGGCGATGGGCTTAAGTGCGATGCGTCAGAATGGAATCTACCAGACCATACTCTACAGCTTCGCTGGCGGACAGGAAACGGTCACGTTCTGTGTCACGCTCGATTTCTTCAAGAGTTTTGCCCGTATGTTCCGCCATCAGCTCATTCATACGCTGTTTGACCTTCAGGATTTCACGCGCGTGGATTTCAATATCCGTCGCCTGGCCCTGGTAGCCGCCCAGCGGCTGGTGGATCATCACGCGGGAGTTTGGCAGGCAGTAACGCTTGCCTTTGGCTCCGGCGGTCAGCAGGAACGCGCCCATGGAACAGGCCTGCCCCATACAGATGGTGCTGACATCAGGCTTGATGAACTTCATGGTGTCATAGATTGACATACCCGCAGTGATCACGCCGCCAGGGGAGTTGATGTAAAGGTGAATATCTTTTTCCGGGTTCTCAGCTTCCAGGAACAGCATCTGGGCGACGATCAGGTTCGCCATATGATCTTCGACCTGACCGGTCAGAAAGATGATACGTTCCTTGAGCAGGCGGGAAAAAATGTCGTAAGAGCGCTCTCCGCGAGAGGTCTGCTCAACCACCATTGGCACTAATGCCATATGAGGTGCTGTTTGTTCACGTTCGCCACTGTATGACATTATCGTCTCCTGGATAAATTTCACTTGGCCGGATACCTATCTGGGGATGCTGCCCCACTGATTCAAGCATAACAACGTTTTTATCAACTGCTAACCAGGAAAAGTAGCTTAGTCGATAATTTGCCGGATAAATGAGCGAATAAGCGCTGTTATCCCACTCCGCGCATCTGATAAATGCAAAAAGCCCGCGATCGTCACAACCGCGGGCTTTTGATTATCCTTCAGAATCAGTGAATCAGGCCGTCTGGGTCTGGTTCATCAGTTCCTGGAAGTTAGTGGCCTTTTCGGTCACTTTCGCTTTTTCCAGCACGGCTTCAACAGCCTGCTCTTCCAGAGCGACGTTACGCATGTTGTTCATCAGCTCGTTGTTCTTGCTGTAGAACTCAATCACTTCACGTGGATCTTCGTAAGCAGAAGCCATTTCTTCGATCAGCGCTTTAACACGGTCTTCGTCAGCTTTCAGCTCGTGAGTGCGGATTACTTCACCCAACAGCAGTCCAACAACAACGCGGCGCTTAGCCTGCTCTTCGAACAGCTCACGTGGCAGTTCCAGAGCCTGCTTCTCGTTGCCGCCAAAACGCTGTGCAGCCTGACGCTTCAGCACGTCGATTTCGCCATCGATCAGTGCAGTTGGCACTTCGATATCATTAGCGCTGACCAGACCGTCGATTGCCTGAGTCTTGACACGGTTACGCACGGCACCTTTCAGCTCACGCTCCATGTTTTTACGCACTTCGGTGCGCAGACCGGCTACAGAACCATCTTCCACGCCGAAACGCTTGATGAACTCTTCGGTGAATTCTGGCAGTTCACGCTCTTCAACTTTCTTCAGCACGATTTCAAACTTCGCTGCTTTCCCTTTCAGGTTTTCAGCGTGGTAATCTTCCGGGAAGTTCACGTCGATAGTGAAGGTTTCGCCAGCTTTGTGACCGACAACGCCCTCTTCAAAACCTGGGATCATACGACCCTGGCCCATCGCCAGCACGAAGTCAGACGCTTTGCCGCCTTCGAACTCTTCGCCGTCTACAGAGCCGGTGAAATCGATGGTGGCGCGGTCTTCTGCTTCTGCTGCGCGGTCAGTTTCTTTCCAGGTGGCCTGCTGCTTACGCAGGGTGTCCAGCATGGTGTCAACGTCGGCGTCAGTCACTTCCACAACCGGTTTTTCAACTTCGATTGCTTCCAGACCTTTCAGCTCAACTTCCGGGTACACTTCAAACTCAACGGCGTAAGTGAAGTCTTCACCGGTTTTGTATTCGCCTGGCACGTAGTTAGGGGCGCCAGCCGGATTAATTTTCTCTTTGATGATAGCGTCAACAAAGTTGCGCTGCATCAGATCGCCCAGAACGTCCTGGCGAACAGAGGCGCCGTAGCGCTGTGCCACGACAGTCATTGGCACTTTCCCTTTGCGGAAACCATCAATACGTACCTTTTTAGATACGCTGACCAGCTCGCTTTTCACCGCGTTTTCGATCACATCTTTATCAACGGTAATCGTAACGCGACGGCCCAGGCCCTGAGTTGTTTCTACTGAAGCTTGCATCTTATTACCTCAAAAAATCACGTGCTCGGTCAACTTCAGACCCTCCCTGCTCCGCAAGAAACAGGGTAGAGACTAAGAACCGGGACCGCTTCTGATGTCAGAACCGCATTCCCTGTACCAGAAGCGTCCCGAAGACATTCCGGAAAAATAGACGCAGCATTATAGCGACAACCTCAAAGCGAGTCGAGGCTGCTACCGCCTCCCATTTCGCTAACTTGGCTTCTTTTGCCTCACAAACCCGATAAAAATCGGTCTTGCGCATGCATTTTTCCCCATAAACAACAAAGCGGCCCGCAGGCCGCTTAGCATTAAAACAGGATAATCAGGCCAGCGTTCCGGCTCCCCGGCAGTTCGGCGAGGCTGGAACCGTGTCCTGCAGCCCTTCCCACTCTTTCTCAGTGTAGGTATGCAGAGCCAGTGCGTGGACGCTTCCGGCCAGCTCATCCGCCAACGCCCCATAGATGGCACGGTGGCGCATCAGAAATCTCTGATTAAGGAAACTGTCGCTGACAATCACCACTTTAAAGTGGCTTTCTGCACCGGCGGGCACGTTATGACGGTAACTTTCGTCATGAACCTCAAGATGCAAGGGAGCAAACGCCGTTCTTAACTTTGCTTCTATTTGTTCGCGGATCATACCTTTACTCCTCTACTACAGCGGGCACTAACCCATCCCTTTAAATATTAGCTGGTTTAAAAATGCAAGGCGATGAATTTACGCGCTCTGAGGGCTTCCTCTTGGCTTAAGCGATGTTATGATGACCGCAGTAACGTCTGCACTAAACCTTTTAGTTACCGAGAAAATAAGCATGTTAAAAAAAATATTTTTCCCTCTGCTGGCCGTATTTATTCTGGCTGGCTGTGCAAGCAACAGCAACACACTCACCGTATCTCCGAAAATTCAGCTGCCGCAGCAGGATCCCAGCCTGATGGGCGTGACCGTCAGCATCAATGGTGCCGATCAGCGCAGCGACCAGGCGCTGGCCAGGGTTAACCGTGACGGCCAGCTGGTCACCCTGACCCCTTCCCGCGATCTGCGCTTCCTGCTGCAGGAAGTGCTGGAGAAGCAGATGGGTGCTCGTGGTTATATGATTGGCCCTAACGGCGCAGTTGATCTGCAGATCGTGGTTAACAACCTTTACGCTGACGTGACTCAGGGTAACGTGCGTTACAGCATCACCACTAAAGCAGACATCTCGATCATCGCAACCGCCAAAAATGGCAGCAAGCAGGTGAAAAACTACCGTCAGACCTACAGCGTTGAAGGAGCATTCTCTGCCACCAACGCCAAAATCACTAACGCAGTTAACTCCACGCTCAGCGACGTGATCGCCGATATGGCTCATGACACCAGCATTCACGAGTTCATCAAGCAAAACGCCCGTTAATTTGCCTTTGCCCGCCACTGCGGTGGCGGGCCGTGTTTTAAGGTCCGTATGCCCAGTCACTATCTGCAGATCTTTACCCAACGTAATGCCGCCCTTCTTCTGATCCTCGGGTTTGCCTCTGGTTTACCTCTCGCACTGACTTCCGGCACGCTACAGGCATGGATGGCAGTGGAAAACGTTGATATCAAAACCATCGGCTTCTTCTCTCTGGTGGGCCAGGCTTATGTCTTCAAATTCCTCTGGTCACCGCTGATGGATCGCTACACGCCGCCGTTTTTAGGCCGTCGTCGCGGCTGGCTGCTGGTGACACAGATCCTGTTGATCGTCGGCATCGCGCTGATGGGCTTTATGAATCCCTCCCGTGACCTGACCCTGCTGGCCGCGCTGGCGGTGCTGGTCGCCTTTTGTTCCGCCTCGCAGGATATCGTGTTTGATGCCTGGAAGACGGACGTGCTGCCCGCCGAAGAGCGAGGCAGCGGTGCGGCAATCAGCGTGCTGGGTTACCGTCTGGCAATGCTGGTTTCCGGTGGGCTGGCGCTGTGGCTGGCTGACCGCTACTTCGGCTGGCACGCAATCTGGTGGGTGATGGCGGCAATGATGATCCCTGGCGTGATCGCCACGCTGATGGCGAGGGAGCCGGATGATGCCATCGTGCAGCCTAAAACGCTGGAAGAAGCGGTGATTGCGCCACTGCGTGACTTCTTCAACCGCAACAACGCCTGGCTGATCCTTTCGCTGATTGTCCTTTATAAGCTGGGCGATGCATTTGCCCTCAGCCTGACCACCATCTTCCTGATCCGCGGCGTTGGCTTTGATGCCGGTGACGTCGGGCTGATCAACAAAACTCTTGGCCTGGCCGCAACAATTATTGGCGCACTTTACGGGGGCGTACTCATGCAGCGTCTGAGCATGTTCCGTGCGCTGATGTTGTTTGGCATCCTGCAGGCCGTTTCCAATCTGGCCTACTGGGGGCTGGCGGTCACCGATAAACACCTATACAGCATGGCAGCGGCGGTCTTTGTTGAGAACCTGTGCGGTGGTATGGGCACGGCTGCTTTTGTCGCACTGCTGATGACGCTGTGCAACAAATCCTTCTCGGCGACCCAGTTCGCCCTGCTCTCGGCACTTTCTGCCGTTGGTCGTGTCTATGTCGGGCCGGTAGCGGGCTGGTTTGTCGAAGCCTGGGGCTGGCCAACATTCTATGCTTTTTCAGTGGTGGCTGCGCTGCCGGGGCTGCTGTTGCTGGCAGGCTGTAAAACCACACTGGAGCGGGCGCAAAGCGGTGAAGACTTTACTCCCCGCAGCCACTTCACCAGCGGCTATCGCTGGACGCTGAGAGCGCTGAAGACCGGCGCAGCCCTGGTAGCGGCCGGTCTGATCCTGCTGGCTTTAAGGGCTACCGGCTGGCTTGATGCCGGTGCCCTTGTGAACCTGCTACTGCAAAGCGGCATGATTCTGGCCGTGGCGGGGATCGTCTGCGGCAGCCTGCTGGATTACCTGGCTCTGCGCCGCCCCCATCAGGTTTAGCCTGCGGGCTGGAGTATCAGAAACGGTATTCCAGCCCGGCCCAGAACTGCCTTCCCGACTCGTCAAAACCTTCTGTCAGCGCATACTCTTTATCAAAGAGATTCTGAACAGCCGCGTTAACGCTGAATCCCTTCCCGAGTTGCAGGTCCATACGAAGATGGCTGATCGCATAACCTGCTGCTTTACGGGTACCAGCATTGTCGCTGTAACTGGCTGACCGCGCTTCTTCCATCAGCGTCATACTCCAGTTTTCAAGTCAGTTGAACGTAACCCAGGTAGTCAGTGTTTGCGTCGGCAGCCCGGTAATTTTACCGGCAGAACGCTGCTTCACCTCACTGTGGATCAGGCCATAGTTCAGGCCCACTTTAGCTTTTTTGCCCATTGCGCCGTTCAGCCCGAAATCCAGCCCGCGATAGTTCACTTCACCGCTGTTACGGTTCTGTACCGTCTGCGCATCGATATCATGGCTGAGAATGGTATTGCTCAGATGATTGTAAAAAGCACTGATCTCATAGCGCCAGAGTTCACTCAGTGCGCCATTCCAGCTCATGTCAACGCTTTGCGCCCGTTCCGGCTGAAGGTGAGGATTCACCAGCGCGGACACGGCATAGGCCGGACGAGAGGTGGTATAACGTTCTTTTTGCGTCGGAAAACGGGTTCTGTCCGCCAGCGAGAAGGAGAGCGTATCACCACCCATCAAATGGTATTTCATCAGCGTCTGCCAGTTAAACGCATGCTGACGATTGCCGTCATAGCGGGTGAGAGTGCCGTTACTTTCATGTTTCAGTCCTTCAAGGCTTTGCCGCCAGTCATAGCTGATGCCCGCAACCGCATCCAGAGCATCGGTGACAGCCCACTGATATTCCGTCGCCAGCGACCAGGTCCGGTCAGCATAACGATCAACCGGGCCATTTTTAGAGCCCTGCTCGCGGTGCACATCGTCTTTCCAGTGTGTGGCAAAGGAGAGCAGATCGCTGTCACGCACGTTAGCAGCCAGTTGCAGACTTGCTCCGTTGCTGTAGTCGTCATAATGGCTGTAATTGCCCTGCTTATTCCGCAGCGCCGCAGCAGAGTTATACATCAGCAGGGTATTCTTAAATGTGTCGTGATAGACCCGGGATTTCAGAGTGAACCCCCCCCCTAATGCTGTGATACCCTGGTAGTAAAGACTTTGCTTATCATATTCAGGCCACTGCCAGTAGCGTGGCTGCACGGCAGCGGTTCCGGCATACGGCGGGCTGTTTTTATTGCTCTGCTGGCCGATCCAGCTGAAGAGATACTCATCGCTTTCACGTGGGGTCCAGCCCAGCTTAACCATTCCGCGCTTATCCTCTGACGCCGAGTTACTGCGTTTGCCGTTCTCTCCGGCTATCGGGTTGGTCACACCGTGCGCAAGTCCGGTGAAATCCCTTTTCAACTGGCTGCCGTTGAGCTGCAGGAACCCGCTGTCAGCTTTCATGCCCAGAGAAGCATCCATGTCCCTGGCGTTGCGTTCACCCCGACTCCAGCCCTGCCGGTAGCCAATGCGGCCTTCCAGTGGTTTTTTCGGCTGCTGAGTGGTGAGATTAATCGAACCGCCCAACTGATTCGGTCCCTGCAACAGCGAGGTATACCCTTAATAGACGTTTGGCATATCGAAAACAGTGTTTTCACTTATTACAAGTCGACAAAAATGTGAAACACTTATGATAAATAAGGGTAAGGATTCTTTTAATTAGATTAGCTACATCTAATTCTGATACCCAGAAAAAATTCATTAAGTAACGATGTCAATTTCATGAAGAACAAAGCTCTCTCTAACCTCTCCAAAAGGTATTGTTAACAAAGGCGTTAAATCATCACCATACATGTATCCATTCGAGACGGGTCTGACCTGTACACCCCCAGCTTTTGGATAATAAAGATCACCAGTAAAACCGTCATTTCTTATCGTAAACTGGACTGAACTACCATAATTATGTTGCGGGTTTAACTGCATCCCACAGGCAATAAGGAAATGCAAAATCGAATCCTTATTTTTTATTTCATCTTGACGAAATTCATAATCGTTAGAATAATCCGCACATATAGAAATGACAAAAGGAATGCCAGGTAAAACGTCATTATTGAACGTTGGACCGTATTCTTCAGAGCTATGTTCTGCTGCGACATCTGATGTGTCAATTATCCCTATGGAAAATGTATGGTTTCTTTCACCAACATAATAATATATCTTCCCGTTTTCCTGGTCGAACCCCTCACCGTAATCATTATAGGCATTTCCCCGCTTTGGCCACATTGATATATTGACGTCACCATCGGACGGAAGGTTAAAATTATCAACGCATAAAAGATAATTGATAGCATCGAATAAATTATTTTCGATGTTAACGAGGGTTCCGACCGTTCCAGACAGGAAAACAATTTTACCGCAACTTTCTTCTGGATATTTAAGGATGATGGACTTGACTATATCAGAAAGGTTATCCATGTAGTACTCAGTAATGTAATTAATCTCACTCAACTCTCGTAATGAATACCATGATATGTTCCAGAAGAATTCCGGAAGTGTAAAGAACAGACACTCTCCCTGTCGGGCATCATTTTGAACAGCAATTTCTAAATAAGTATGAATTAGCTCAATTTTTTCAGTTACTTTTTTTTCAATATAATCTTCGATAGACTCATCATCTTCCCGATCAGGCTGTTCGATCGGCGGATAATCAGGAGACGGGGCATTATGCATAGGGTTCGGGTATAAAGTGCGAACATTCAGCGAAGCGATATTGATTAGCATCTAACACTCCTGGGATTATTGACGTATGGATCATAACTTCTAATTATGGCGAGTGATGATATACAAGCCCACAAAAGATACTGTAGTACATTTCCTAGTCAATTGGACAAGCTGGATACAACACTCATGCGTCATGGTGGTTCTGTCGCATTAAGGCTGCGTCAGGTAACATGCTGTTTTTTTGTGATGTTTCCTGCCCATGTCCCTGACCCGAA